>DASUEW010000221.1:0-4074 GCA_036274875.1 Ilumatobacteraceae bacterium | reverse complement strand
GTTCGTGGCCGACAACGCCGCCAAGGGCATCAGTGCCATTCCCGCGGTCACGTTGCACGCGGGGCCGGCCTGGAGCGAGCAGCACTGGGACCATGGCCGTGAGGCGGTCCATGACGCGCTGGCCGACGCCGCCCGGCCGTGGCTCGGCCCGGCCCGTCTCGTGGACAGCCAGGTGAAACGTTGGCGATTCGCGACACCGCGCACGCCGTGGCCCGAACCGTGCTGGGTGGCGCCCGAGGGATCGCTGGTGGTCGCCGGCGACGCCTTCGCCGGGCCCAAGATCGAGGGCGCCTACAACTCGGGCCGCGCCGCGGCGGCGGCACTCAGCTCCTGACGGCGCGGTGAGCCCGGGCACTATCGTGGCCCCATGCACTGGTATTGACTCGCTGCGTTGAGCCGCGCGATCCGCACGACGGTTGCCCTCCTCCTCATCGTCCGCCTCGTCGACGAGACGACCGGATTCCTCGCACCTGCATCCGTCGAACGGTTTCGCTCCGACCTGGGCATCGGCTACGGCATCGCAGCGGCGATGTTCGTCGCCTACGGAATCGGAGGCCTGTTCGGAGTGGTTGCCGTCGCCCGTTCCGACGGCAGGAGCCGCAAGACCGTCACATGGTCGGGGGCGATGGTCCTCGCCGCGTCACTCGCGATCGTCGGTGCGGCGCAGTCGGCGCCGTGGCTCCTGGTCGGGGCGTTCCTCGACGCCACGGGCGCCACGATGCTCGTGCACGGCGGCGAGATCGCGATCGCCAACGCGCTCGCCGCGGCGGGCCTCGGTCAGCAGCTCGAGCGGACGTTGGCGCGCTCCAACGTGCTCGCCGTCGCGGGCGACGCCGTCGGGCCGCTGGTCGTCGCCGCCACCCGCGCCGCCGGGCTCGGCTGGCGGCCACTGTTCTTCGGAGTCGCGGCGCTCGTCGCGCTGTACGGCGTCGTGATCAGCCGGCTGACGTTTCCCGCGCCCGTCGTGGCGGCCGCCGAAGTCGGCGAGCGCCTGGTGCCGGTCCACCGGCAGGCCACGGTGTGGCTCGTCGCGCTGGCGGCGGCGGCGACGATGCCACTCGACGAGGCGTACCTCGCGACCGTGCTCGCGTTCGCCGAGGTTCGCCAGGGGTTCAGTTCGACCGGCGCCGCGCTGCTCGGGGCGACGTTCGTGGCGGGCGGGCTGGTGGCGCTCACCGGGCTGACAGACGTCGTCGCCCGCACGTCGATGGCGACCCTGCTGACGGTGTCCGCGTTCGGGCTGTCGGCGGTGATGGTCGCGGCGGCGGTCGGGCCGGGCTGGATGCTCGTTCTGGTGGGCCTCGTCCACTCGGGGTTGCTGATGGCGACGTGGTTGGCGCTCCAGACGACGGTGATGCGTGCCAACCCGGGCCGCGAGGGCGCGACGAAGGTCGTCGTCGAGGTGCTGGAGACAGCCAGCTTCGCGATCGTGCTGGCGATCGGTGTGCTCGCGGATCGGGCCGGGCTGCGCTGGGCGATGGCGGCGTTCGCGGTGGTGCCGTTGCTGCTGGTGCCCGTCGCTAGGGCGTACAGACGACGTCCGTGATCTCACCTTCGCTCAAGCGGTAGATCGACGTGAATCGTTCACCCAGCTCCTCGCGGAACTCGGTGAACGACTCGAAGTCCTGCGCGCACTGCCGTTCGAGCACCTGCGCGTAGGGGAGTTGCCAGCCATTCGTGAGTGTGGCGTAACCGTCGTCGAGCGACACGATCGCCGGCAACGCGACCGTCTGGCTCGACGCGAGCGGCACGATCGCGAACCACACCACGGCATCGCCGAGCAGATCTGCCACGACGGCGCACTTCGCGACCTCGCCGAGTGCAGCGCAGTTGACCTCGCCCAGCGTGCCCGGCACGATCCTCATCGTTCGCTCCTGGTCGAGGCCGAGTTCGATCGTCCCGGTCGTGAGCCCGTCGTCGTCGATCACGAGATCGGTGGGTGTTGTCGAGAGCACGAGCGCGACGAGGTCGATGCGACGCACCATCGGCTCACGCTCGACGAACTGGGCCACCGAATCGCCATCCCGGAACACCGTCGTGAGCACCACGAAGAGGCCCAGCAACGCCCCGACCGCAGCGAAGAATCGCACCGTGAAGATCTGCCGCATGTGCCCGTGACGCTACCCCCGCCCCCCACCTCCGTTCTGTCTGCTTCATCGGCAGCGAGGCTGCGTTTCAAGCAGACAGTTCGAACAACACCTCGGAACTGTCTGCTTCAAATGGCGTGCGGCTGCATTTCACGCAGACAGTTCCGAAGCGGCGCGGTGGGCGGCGGCGGCGATCTCGTCGATGACGTCGTCGGTGTGGGCGACGCCGACGAAGATCGCCTCGTAGGCGCCGGGCGCCATCGCGACACCGTTGCGGAGCATGGCGTGGAAGAACCGGCCGTAGGCGGCCTCGTCCGTCCGCTTGGCGCCGGCGAAGTCGACCGGGCGGGGGACGTCTCCGCAGACCATCCCGACCAGCGTGCCGACGACCGGGAACTGGGCCGCGAACCCGGCGCTGCTGCAGGCGTCGCGCAACACGGCGGCGAGATGACGGGCCCTGGCCATCAACTCGATGTACGTGTCGGGCGTCAACTGGTCGAGCGCGGCGAGACCGGCGGCGGTGGCGATCGGGTTGCCCGACAACGTGCCGGCGTGGAACACCGGGCCGAGCGGCGACAGGGTCTCCATCAGCTCGCGCCGTCCACCGACCGCGCCGACCGGGAGCCCGCCGCCGATGATCTTGCCGAACGTCGTGAGATCGGGCACCACGTCGTACTTCGCCTGCGCGCCGCCGGGACCGACACGGAACCCGGTGATCACCTCGTCGAACACGAGCACCGCACCCACCCGGTCGCACTCGGCGCGCAGCCCTTCGAGGAATCCCGGCACCGGCGCGATCACACCCATGTTGGCGGCCACCGGCTCGACGAACACCGCCGCCACGTCGGAGTCGAGCACGGGCACGTCGTTGTACGGCACGACGAGCGTCTCGGCGACCGCCCCGGCCGGCACCCCGGCGGTGCCCGGCAGTCCGAGCGTGGCGATGCCGCTGCCGCCGGCCGCCAGCAGCGCGTCGGTCGCGCCGTGGAAGTTGCCGTGGAAGATCACGATCCGATCACGGCCGGTGTAGCCGCGCGCGAGGCGGACGGCAGTGCTCGTCGCCTCCGTCCCGGAGTTCATGAACCGGACCTGCTCACAGCTCGGGACGAGGTCGGTGATGACCTCGGCGAGCTTCATCTCGCGAGGCGTCGGTGCGCCGAACGACGTGCCGTCTCCGACGGCGGCGGTGACGGCGGCGGTGATCGCCGGATGGGCGTGGCCGAGGATCACGGCGCCGTAGCTCTGGACGAGATCGATGTAGCGGGTGCCCTCGACGTCCCACAGGTGGGCACCTTCGGCGCGGGCGACCGTGTACGGCCGGCCGCCGACCGACCGGAAGGCGCGGATCGACGAGTTCACCCCGCCGGGGATGACGGCGGACGAACGCTCGAACATGACGTCGTTGGAGGGCACGCCGGCGCCGGTGCACACCGTCGGGATGCACCCGGCGACGACGCAGCGGTCGGGATCGCAGAACGGGATCACGCCGGTGTCACGCCGGAAGATTCACACGAGACCGCCGGACGCGGAATGCTCGGCGAACCAGCGGGTGAGGTAGGTCAGGATGATGTCGGCGCCGGCGCGCCTGATCGCGGTGAGGTGCTCGAGGGCGACCGTGTCGTGGTCGATCCAGCCGTTCGCCGCGGCGGCCTTGATCATCGAGTACTCGCCGCTCACGTGGTAAGCGGCGACCGGGACGTCGACCCGCTCGCGCACGGCGCGGATCACGTCGAGGTAGGCGAGCGCCGGCTTGACCATCACGATGTCGGCACCCTGGGCGATGTCGGCCTCGACCTCGACCAGCGCCTCGCGAGCGTTGCGCCAGTCCTGCTGGTATCCCTTGCGATCGCCGCCACCGACGATCGTCACGTCGACCGCCTCCCGGAACGGGCCGTACAGGCCACTCGCGTACTTGGCGGAGTAGGCGAGGATCGCCACGCCGGTGTGGCCCTCGGCATCGAGCGCAGTGCGGATCGCACCGACCTGA
>DASUEW010000220.1:0-5656 GCA_036274875.1 Ilumatobacteraceae bacterium | reverse complement strand
GTGGCGACGGCTCCGATCGGCGAGACCACGACGACAGCGTCAGCGACGACGACGACCGGCCCCGACGAGTCGACCACGACGTCTACGACCGAGGTCGCGTCCGGCGCGGTCGCCCCACCGCCCGGTTCGGACGCACCTTCGACGTCGGACGCCCCGACACCCCTTCCCCCCGGCCAACCGACCACCACCGACGCGAGCCCTGCCACGACCGCCACGACCGCGACGACCGCGACGACGGTCGCTCCGACCACGACCAACCCACCGTCGCCGCCGGGAACCCTGACGCTCGAAACAACGGTCGTCGACCTCGGCGCCTCGGCCCGTTCACGGACCGTCACACTCAGCAACCAGGGCGGCCAGACGGTGACGTTCGTCGTCAACGTCGGCGCCCCGTTCACAGTCGCACCACCGGGTGGCGCCCTCGCAGCGGGTCAGTCGATGGCGCTCACCGTCTCCGTCGACCGCTCGCCGCCCACCGCCGAGGGCTCGATCGGAACGACCGCCACGCTGGTGCCGGTGGAAGCGGGCGTGGCGAGCGCGTCGATGAGCCTGCTGGCGACGATCGAACGCCCACCCGTCGTCGTGGTCGACCGCCCGCCGGATTCTGGCTACTGCCCGCCGCCTCGGCAGACTCCGTTCACCGTCGCGGTACTCGTGACCGTGACCGACGAATCACTACCGCTCGCCGTCGTCTTCCGCGTCACCGACCCCAACGGCGCGTCGTATCAGACCGGAATGAAGCCGGCCGGCAGTTCGTGGTCCGGATCGCTCTCAGTCCCGCCAATCGACGGTTCGTGGGCGTGGACCGTCGAAGCCACCGACGCCCGCCGCAACGTCGGATCCCAGGGCGGCAAGTTCGCGGTCGGCCCCAGCTACTGCTGAGACGTGTGACGAAAAGGGGATGTGATGGCACGAATCGCGCGTCGAGATCCGGTGAACACCCGGTTCGGCGGGCGGCGGCGTCAGCCGCTTCGCCCGCCGGTTACCAGAGGGTAAGGAACGGCCGGTAGCCTCCCCCGATGCCACCGAGCGCCGGGCCACCACCGGACGCACCCCTCTCGATCGCGTACCTGACGTACCGCGGGAAACCGCACGTCGGCGGCCAGGGTGTGTACACGCGCCATCTCACCAAGGCGCTCGTCGACCTCGGGCACCGGGTCGAGGTGCTCGGCGGCCAGCCGTACCCGGTGCTCGACCCGCGGGTGGCGATCACGCAGCTGCGGAGCCTCGACCTGTGGAACGACCACTATCCGGGCCGCTTCCCGGCGTTCTGGGAGTTCAAGACGCGCGAGGACTTGTTGGAGGTCGCCCAGTTCATGACCGGGACGTTCGCCGAGCCGCTGGCGTTCAGCGCCAGGGCGCACCGCAACCTCAAGACCCGCGCCGGCGAGTTCGACCTCGTCCACGACAACCAGTGCCTCGGGTACGGGATCTTGAAGATCGAGGCGCTGATGCCGACGATCGTCACCCTGCACCACCCCATCACCAAGGACCGCCAACTCGAGATGGACGCCGCGCCGAGCCGCTTCAAGCGGTACTCGATCGGTCGGTGGTACTCGTTCGTCAAGATGCAAGGCCGAGTCGCCAGCCGCATGCCGCGGATCGTCGTCGTCAGCGAGAACTCGATCAACGACATCCACACCGACATGGGGGTGAGCCACGACCGGATGCGCCTCGTACCCGTCGGCGTCGATCCGGACCTCTACCGGCCGCTCCCCGGCGTCGCCCGCGTTCCGGGGCGGCTGATCACCACGGCGTCGGCCGACGTGGCGCTGAAGGGGCTCGCCTACCTGCTCGAGGCGATGGCGAAGCTGCGCACCGAGCGGGACGTCACGTTGACGATCATCGGCAAGCCGAAGACGGGCAAGAGCATGGATCTCATCGACCGGCTCGGGTTGCGCCCGCACATCGACTTCGTGTCCGGAGTGTCCGACGAGCGGATCGTCGAGCTCTACGCCGAGGCCGAGCTGGCCGTCGTGCCGAGCCTCTACGAAGGGTTCAGTCTTCCCGCCATCGAGGCGATGTGCACCGGCATCCCCCTCGTCGCCACCGACGGCGGTGCGTTGCCCGAGGTGACCGGCATCGATGGCGACACGGTCCTGCAATGCGCGGCCGGCGACGTGGGTGCGCTCGCCGCCACGATCGGGCGCGGCCTCGACGACCCAGCGCTGCGGGCCCGGGTCGGTGCGGCCGGGCGCCAGCGTGTCGTCGAGCGGTGGAGCTGGCGGCGGTGCGCCGAGATGACGGTCGACCAGTACCGCGAGGTGCTGGAGATGCCGCACAACATCGACAAGCTGCAGCGGAACGGGCGCGTCTGAGTGCTCACGATCCGCTTCGACAAACTCGGCCTGCGGCGGGGTGACCGCGTGCTCGACGTCGGCGCCGGGTTCGGCCGGCACGCGTTCGAGGCTGCCCGGCGCGGTGGCCGCGTCGTCGCACTCGACTACGCGGCCGACGAGGTCGTGGAGACGCGGGCGACCATCGAGGCGATGCGCAGGGTCGGCGAGATCGGCGACGACGACCTTGCCGACGTGCTGCGCGGCGACGCGGCGCGGCTGCCGTTCCCCGACGGATCGTTCGATGTCGTCATCACGTCCGAGGTGCTCGAGCACATCCACGACGACGTGGCGGCGATCACCGAGATGATCCGAGTCCTCGCGCCGGGCGGCATGTTCGCCGCGACTGTCCCGAGCTGGTTCCCCGAGAAGATCAACTGGATGCTCTCCGACGAGTACCACGCGCCCAAGCGCATCGGTGGTCACGTCCGCATCTACACACGAACCGAGCTCCGAGCGAAGCTGCGCGCCGCCGGATTCGACGTCACCCACAGCCACCACGCGCACGCGCTGCACTCGCCGTACTGGTGGCTGCGGTGCCTCGTCGGCCCACAGCGCGACGACCACAAGTGGGTCGCCCGCTACAAGCGCTTTCTCGAGTGGGACATCATTCGCCAACCTCGCAGCACCAGAATCGCCGATCGCCTGTTGTCACCTGTGCTCGGCAAGAGCGTCGTCTTGTACGCCCGCAAGCCGACCATGCCGGCGACGATCGCCCCATTGCCGGCCCGCGAGGGAGTCGCCGCATGACCGTGGACCTGCCGCACATCCCCGGGGTGCTGACGCCCGATGAGATCCGGGCAACCGGTGATCACCTCGTGTCGTTGCAGCTGCCATCCGGAATGATCCCGTGGTTCCCGGGCGGCCATTGCGACCCGTGGAACCACGTCGAGTCGGCGATGGCGCTCGACGTCATCGGCCGACACGACGAAGCGGCCTGGGCGTACGAATGGCTGGCGGCCACGCAGCGCCCGGACGGCAGTTGGCACAACTTCTACCGGTCCGACGGCACGGTCGAGGAACGCAAGCTCGACACCAACGTGTGCGCCTACATCGCGACCGGGGTGTGGCACCACTTCCGATGCACGTCGGACGAGAGCTTTCTCGACGACCTGTGGCCAACCGTCGAACGGGCACTCGACTGGGTGCTCGCCCATCGCCGTCACGACCGCACCATCTTGTGGGCCGTCGAGCCCAACGAACGTCCGTGGGACTATGCGCTGCTCACCGGCACGTGCAGCATCCAGCACGCGCTGCGATGTGGGGCATCGGTCGGCCTCGCGGCCGGCGTCGAGCGGCCCGACTGGGTGGTAGCCGCCGACGAGCTGGCGAGCGTGATCGTCGACCGTCCCGGCGCGTTCGAGCCGAAGGAACGATGGGCGATGGACTGGTACTACCCGGTGCTCACCGGGGCCCTCGTGGGCGAGGCCGCCAAGGCCCGGCTGGCGGACGGTTGGCAGACGTTCGCGATGGAGGGGTTCGGGGTCCGCTGTGTGAACGACGAGCCCTGGGTGACCGCCTCCGAGACTGCCGAATGTGCGATCGCGTTCGCCGCCATCGGTGACTTCGCGACAGCCACCGACCTCCTGCGCTGGACACGTGTGCATCGCCTCGACGCCGATCGCCGCGGCACAGATCACGGCACAGATCACGGCACAGATCACGGCACGGATCACGGCACGGATCACGGCACTGATTCGGGCGACACCGGCGCCTACTGGACCGGCATCGTGTACCCCGCGTGCGAACTGTTCCCGGGCGGTGAGCACACGTCGTACACCGCTGCCGCGGTGATCCTCGCCGCTGACGCGATCAGCGGCGCTTCGCCGGCCGCCGACCTGTTCGTGCCCCGATCTACACTCGCCTGACGTGACTGGGGTTATGGGGTCGGCGCCGGCCCGCACGATCTTCAGCATCTGGAGCTGGTTCGCCTTCGGCGTACTGCTCATCATCTGGCTGCCGCTCGTCGGCCTGGTCAGGCTCGTCACGGCGCCGTTCGACAAGGGCCGGTACGCGGCCGGCTACCTGTTCCGCAAGTTCGCTGTCGCCCATCAGATGCTCAACCCGCTCTGGCATTTCGAGGTCGTCGGGCAGCCGCCGGCCGACCCGCGCCGGCCGTACGTGGTGGTCGCCAACCACGAGAGCTTCGTCGACATCCTCCTCATCTCGCACCTGCCGTTCGAGATGAAGTGGCTGAGCAAGGCCGAGTTCTTCAAGATCCCGCTCGTCGGTTGGCTGATGCGGCTGGCGGGCGACATCCCGCTCGACCGCAGCTCTGGTCGCAGCGCCGTGAAGGCGTTGAAGCAGTGCCGCGCCATGCTCGACAGGCGGGTTTCGGTGATCATCTTCCCGGAAGGCACGCGCTCGAAGTCCGGGGAGCTGCAGGAGTTCAAGGACGGTGCGTTCCGGCTCGCGATCGACGCCGGGGTGCCCATCATCCCGCTCGCCGTGCACGGCACGAAGACCGCGCTCCGCAAGCACGACTGGCGCTTCGGCCACGCCCGCGCCGAAGTGCGGATCCTCGAGACCGTCAGCACCGAAGGCCTCACCAAGCGCGACGTCCCTGCCCTGCGCGACCGGGTCCGCGACCGCATCGCCACCGAGCTGGCGACGATGCAAGCCGCCGACCAGCCCACCTGACCCCCACCTCACCCCGTTCCTTCTGTTTGTGTCACCGCGATCGGCGTAGTTCGCCGGTATCGGTGACACAAACCTACGAATCAGCCGAGGGTGCGGGCGGTGTCGGAGAGGGGGACGTCGGCGCGGTCGGCCGGCAACGTGTGCAGCACGCGGTCGCCGAGGTTCGACGTGACTCCGAGCCAGTAGCGCTCGTTGCGGTAGTGGTGCCACCGGTGGTTGCGCGCCAGGCGCGAGTAGTAGCGCGACTTCGGCCGGTACGCGGCATGGGTCAACAGGTGGGTCCACTCGTAGTGGGCCAACCCGATCGCGGCGAGCGCGATCGCGGTCGTCGCCGAGGCGACGACGTTGCCGCCGATCGCCCAAGCCAGTGGCGCCGCCCATGCGGCACTCCACACGCCAAGGACGACGACGAAGATCGCAGCGTCGCGCGCTGGGAGCAGCAGCCATTCGAGATCGGGCGGGTCGAGGTGGTGGTGGCGATGACCTGATCCGGTTCCGAGGCGGCGGCTCGTCCACGCGTCGGCGGCCGCGTGGAGCACGAAGAGGTGGATGAACCACTCGACGAACCCGGTCAGGACGACGACCGCCAGTACGACCGCCAGATCGCCGCGACCCCATTCGCCGATCACCAGCCGGACGCCCACCAGCAGCGCCACGACAGGGAGCAGCACATGAGCCGA
>DASUEW010000219.1:0-2427 GCA_036274875.1 Ilumatobacteraceae bacterium | reverse complement strand
AGCTCCCGTCACCTTCTGATTGCGGTGCTTCGAATGGCCCCAACCCCAGCCCCAGCCCCAGTGCCAGGACTGCCTCCCGAGCTCGACCTCCCCTTCGAAGAAGCGGTCCTGCGTGTTGGCGCCCACGGTCGTGAGCCATGGGTTGTCGGCCGGGCCACCGATGGTGGCGTCGCCCGGCCCGCTGTTGCCGGCGGAGGTGGCGATCCACACGTTGTCGAGAGCAGAAGCGAACAGGAAGGAGATCGCGTCGCCGCCGATGAGGCCCGGACCGCCGCCGATCGAGTAGTTGATGACGTCGACGCCGTCGGCCACCGCTTGGTCGATTGCAGCCGCGAGGTCGGACGTGAAGCCGCCCAGGTTGCCGAGACCCTTGTAGGCGATGATCTTTGCCCGCGGTGCGATGCCAGAGATCGTGCCGACATGACGACCGAAGATCTCGGCATCGACACCGGCGTTGCCGGCGGCGGTCGACGCAGTGTGCGTGCCGTGGCCGTTGTCGTCGCGGGCCGAGTCGAACTCGTCCGGTGCGGCGCCGATCACAGCGCGATACGTGTCGAGCATCTGGCGCGCACCGATGAGCTTGTTGTTGCAGGTGAACGCAACGTCGTTCGGGTTGTGGGCGGTGTTGCCGAACTCGCAGTTCGGGCGCTCAAGATCACTCGGCACCGGGTCGGGAGGCAGGTACGTCCCGTCGTCGGCGAAGCTCGGGTGCTCGGGCCAGATGCCGGTGTCGATGATGCCGACCACGACGCCTTCGCCGGTGAGCCCGCTCTTGTAGGCGCCGCCGCGCTGGGTGAGGCCGAGGTACTCACCGCTCGAGTCAGTCGTCGCGAAGCGCATCTCGTCGGGCAGGACGAGCGCGACCTTGGGGTCGGCCGCGAGCTCGGTGGCCTCGTCGTGGCTGAGCAACGCGGAGAAGCCGTTGAGCGAGTTCGTGTAGTCCTGGACCTTGTCGGCGGTGTCGATCCCGGCGTCGGCGAGCACCTCGTCGTGGCTCTCCTCGAGCACCGCGGCCTGGGCCTCCGCCTCCGGTGTGCCGAGATCGTCGGACGCGATCGTCGTGATGAGTGGATCGGCGGCCATCACGACGATGTAGCTGCCGGTCTCGCTCTCGATGACGGTCTTGGAGCCGGATTCGGATGCCGGGGATTCGTCCTGGGCGCCTGCGATGGTGACAGGTGCGAACGACGCAACGGCGACCGCGAGTGCGCCGACGAGCGCGAGCTTGATCTTCAAGGGTCAATTCCTCCTACTGCTCCCGCTCATCGAACGGGCCCGACATGAATAGGTTGTTCCAAACGCTGGCAGTTACGGCACGAGCCATCCAGCCCCCGGCGGGTCAACCTAACCTGCACCGCCCGCGTACACAAATGGATCGACCACAGTCGGCGACCGGACGTGCACTTGATCGGGTCTCGTCAATCGCCGATGTCGCCGCTCGACGGCTTCTCGGTGAGCGGCTGGTCGCAGAGGAACGGGGGTGTCGACCCTCCGGTGTGGTACCGGTACACGCGACCGCCGGCGCCGAGCTCGATCACCGAACCGTCGACGGGGACCTGCGTGTACTGCATCCCGGGCCGCGGGCACCCGAGGGCACCGTTGGGCCACACGACGAGCACCCCCGACAGCGGGGTGATCTCGCTGGCGTCGATGCCGAGCCTGGCCGCCAGGTCGTCGACGGCCATCGTGATGAACGGCTGGAGTCCGGTGTCGATCTCGCCTCGCGGATACACGGTGTCGCTACTCCCCTGCGGTGGTCCGGTGTCGACTGGCGCGGTCCCCGACGTCGCGCTCGGCGCCTTGTCGTCCGACGTGTTGAGGGCCGGCGTGCTGTCGTCCGGCGTGCTTGGCGCTGGAACTGTCGATCCCGGGTCGCCGGCGGTCGTGTCCCCCGCGGCAACCGTGCTCGACGCGTCCTGGGTCGTCCCGCGCGTGGTCGTTTTCGATCCGTCGTCGGCGCACGCGGCACCCGTGAGACCGATCAGGCCGGCGAGCACGAGCGAGACGGCGCCGCGGTGGTTGTCCATGATTCGCGAACCCTAGGACGCGAGGGGCCGAAATCGGCCGCGGTCGATCACCCATCAACTTCGAGCGCGCCCAGCACCGGCTGGGCGAGGCGCATGCGCTGGTCGTAGCCCACCTCGTACGGCATGAACCCGTTGCGATCGGGATACAGGAGCTGGACCAGATCGAACGCCGCACCCCGGTACCAGGCGATCGCGGTCTCGAAGAACGCGTCGTACACGGTCAGGTCGACCGGACCGAAGGCACATCGCAGATCGTTGTCGAGGAGACCGATCACCTCGACACCGAGCGGGATCTCGGTGCCACCCCGGCAGACGTCGACCACGAGCCCGAGCAAGCCGTTGGCCGCGGCCGGGGTCAGCCCGAACACGGCGATTTCGGGGAACGCCGCGACCGCCGGCA
>DASUEW010000218.1:0-7505 GCA_036274875.1 Ilumatobacteraceae bacterium | reverse complement strand
TCGTCGCGGACCTCCCGGTTGTCCCAGTTGAGGTCGGGTTGCTCGACGGCGAACAGGTGGAGGTACCACTCCCCCGGCGTCCCGTCGGGTTCGGTCACCCGCTCCCACGCCGGGCCACCGAACGTCGCCTCCCAGTCGTTCGGCGGCAGTTCGCCGTCGTCGCCCCGCCCGGGCCGGAAGATGTAGCGGGCACGCTCCCGCGAGCCGGGCCGTGCGGCAAGCGCGGCGGCGAACCAGACGTGGCGGTCGGACGTGTGGTTGGGGACGATGTCGAGGATCACCCGGATGCCGTGGGCGTGCGCATCGTCGATGAAGCGTTGCCCGTCGTCGAGCGTGCCGAACGCCGGCTCGACGTCGCGGTAGTCGGCGACGTCGTAGCCGCCGTCCACCTGCGGCGACGGATACCACGGATTGATCCACACCGCGTCGACACCGAGCGCGGCGAGGTATGGCAGCCGTGACCGCATCCCCTCGACGTCGCCGAGACCGTCGCCGTCGGCATCGGCGAACGACCGGATGTACATCTGGTACGTGACCGCCGTGCGCCACCAGTCGGTACCGACAGAATCGGGGGTGGCAGGAACAGTGGCGGCAGGATCTTCGGGTACGGCAACGGGGGGCATCGAGTCGGTCACGGCGAGAGACTGTAGGCCGCCGATTCGGAAGCGATCCTGGGCGCGAGCTCACGCCGATTCGGCGACTGGGACGAGCAGCCTCGTGCGGGGCGGCTGTCCGATGTCGAGGTACTGCTCCCAGACCCACCCGATCGGCGTGAGCCCCCGCGACCGAGCCTCGGCGATCGCCGCGTCCTGAGCGACCGGCAGCAGCGCGTGCGCACCGACGACGTCGACGGCCACGGCACTGACCGCGTCGATCACGACCGATCCGTCGCACGGGCCGTCGACGTGGGCGGCGACGCGAGTCACCAGCTCGGCCGCCGGCTCGAGTGGGAACAGGGCGCTGTACGTCATCGGCGTGACGTCGAGGCGTCGCACGACGTCTCGTCGAAGCCGCTGGACGAGCCGGCGGATCGTGCCGGTGAGCTCCTCCGGCGCGCACGCCGCCTCGGCGACGACGGCATGGACAGCCTCGACCTCGATCACCGCGGGTGTCAGCGCGCCGTCGATCGCGCACAGCATCGCCTCGACCACGGCGAGGTGGTTCCGGTGCTCCATGATCGCGCCCAACAGATGCGACCGATGCGCCTCGAGCACCTCGATCATCGGCCGCTGGTCGTCGTCGAGGATCCGAGCGATCGACCCGAGTGGGAGTCCGGCCGCCTTCAGCTGTTCGATCTGCAGGCCGCGGGCGAGCTCGGCGTCGCCGTAGTACCGGTATCCGTTCAACGCGTCGACATGCGACGGCCCGAGGAGCCCGACCGATTCGTAGTGGCGCAGCGCCCGCGGCGAGACACGCAATCGCCGCGCCATGACGCCGATCGTCATCGACACGACGAAGCCGTCTCGGCGTGCCGGCGACGAAGGGCCGCGAGGAGGGCGAGATCGCGGCGTTCCATCGGCACCCGCTCGATGACGTCGACGACGGCACCGTCGGGCTCGACGACCATGAAGTGTCGCTGTCCGAGCTCGACGGTCAGGTCGCGGACGACGTCGAGCTCGAGCGCGACAGCACGCGCCGCGATCGATGTCGCATCGTCGACCTCGAACGAGACCAGGATCCCGCCGGGTCGCCGACCCGCGCGCCACGGCACGGTTTCGTGACCCGTCTGCACGAATGCGACGACGATCCGTCCCCCGACACCGAGCTCGGCATACCAGCCCTGATCGACGAGCACGTCGAGATCGAGCAGCGCCGTGTACCAGCTCACCGATGTTGCGACGTCACCCACGCACAGGTCGGGGAACGAACCGATCACCATCGACTCACCCTCGCGCATGACGCGACGGCAGAGTCAAGGCGGTCACTGGTCAGGACCGATCGCACCTGCAAGACGGCGACGCGCGGCGCCCTGCGCATGTCGTCTATGTTTCGTCTCCGCGCGAGAGGGAACACTGCGAGTGGGCGGTAGCGCGGCATACCCGACCGCAGACGAGGCACAGGAGGACCCGATGGTGAATCGTCGTAGGAGTATGAGGTTCATTTCCGCGCTCGCAGGAGCGACATTGATCATCGCCGCATGCAGCGGTGACGACGACGGAGACGTGCTCACAGGCGACACGTCAGAAGCCGGCGACACGACCGAGCCCGCCGGCTCGGAAGTCACCGAGCCGACCACCGCAGAACCTGACACCAGCGAGGCCGGCGACGACTCGGTTCCGGCCGGTGCCGAGGAGGTCGGCGTGGTCGGGGGCAGCGGATGCGGAATCCCCCACGGTCCGTACGACGATCCCGGCGAACCGTCCGGCGAGGTCCGAGTGGCCTGGAACGACCCGCTGCTGTCGTTCAACACCAACTCGTCGCGCGGCAACGCGACCGCCAACGCCAACCCCGCGTACTTGATGGGCCTGGGGAATGGTGGTGGCTTCTGGTACTACGACCAAGACTTGAACCTGATCAACAACGACCAGTTCGGTACGTGCACGATCGAGTCGCTCGATCCGCTTTCGGTGACATACAGGATCAACGAAGGTGTCACATGGTCAGACGGCACGCAGATCGACGCCGCCGACCTCGTCCTCTACTGGGGCGCGACCAGCACCCATTTCAACACCGGTGAGGCCGTCATCGCCCCTGACGGCACCACAGCCGAAGCGGATGCCGACGGGCTGCCGATCGTGCTGAACCCCGAAGGCGTCGAAGTGCCTGACGCCGAGGTTCCCTACACCGAAGAAGGCGCCCTGCCCGAGGGGTGGACGTACAAGGAGTCCGTCGACGTCACGTTCGACGCGGCGAGTGACTCGCTCGCGCTCGTGACGCAGTTCCCGGAGATCTCCGACGACGGTCTCGCCGCCACGATCACGTGGGACAGCTTCTACGTCGACTTCCAGCTTGCGGGCCTGCTCGTCGGCAACGCGGCCCACGTGGTGGGCAAGAACGCCCTCGGCATCGACGACCCGGCGGCCGCCAAGCAGGCCGTGATCGACGCCTTCCAGAACAACGACGCGGCGGCGCTGAAGCCGATCTCGGAGTTCTGGAACACTGGCTTCGATGCCACCAGCCTCCCCGACGACCCCGATCTGTACCTCAGCACCGGGGCCTACGTGCTCACGTCGTACGACGAGGTCAGCCAGATGACGTTCGAGGCGAACCCCGACTACACCTGGGGCCCGAGGCCGCGCGTGCAGACGATCGTCTACCGCATCATCGGTGATCCCACCGCTGCCGTGCAGGCGCTCGAGAACGAGGAGATCGACATCATCCAGCCGCAGTCGACCGCCGATCTGTTGACCCAGGTCGAGGGGCTCGCCGGCCGCGGTGTCGAAGCGCTGACCGGCGATACCGGAACCTACGAACACGTCGACCTGATGTTCGACAACGGCGGACCGTTCGATCCGGCGACGTACGGCGGTGACGAGGCGACGGCTCTGGCCGTGCGACAGGCGTTCCTCAAGACGATCCCGCGTCAAGGCATCGTCGACCGCCTGATCGTCCCGCTGAACCCTGACGCCCAGCTGCGCGACTCGTTCACGACGGTCGTCGGCGCCCCGACCTACGACGAGATCGCCGCCGAGAACGGCTCGGCCGAGTACGCCGACGTCGACGTCGACGGTGCGATCGCGCTGCTGGAGGAGGCCGGCGTGGAGACACCGATCGAAGTGCGGTTCCTGTTCGCCGACAACAACCCTCGTCGAGCGAACGAGTTCGACCTCATCTCGGCGTCCGCTGCCGAAGCCGGGTTCACGTTGATCGACGGCCGGAGCCCGACCTGGGGTCAGGACCTGAACACCAACACGCTGTACGACGCCTCCCTGTTCGGGTGGCAGTCGACGTCCGTAGCGGTCGCCGACACCGAGGCCAACTTCGGCACGGACGGCCAGAACAACTACGGTGGCTACTCGAGCGAAGTGGTCGATGGGCTGTACGAGCAACTGAAGACGAGCACCGATGCCGACGAACAGAAGCAACTGCTGCTCGACATCGAGAAGGAGCTCTGGGCCGACGGCTTCGGCGTCACGCTCTTCCAGCACCCCGGCCTCACGGCGTTCAACAGCACGTACGTCTCGGGGGTATCGGCGATCCCGCTCTCCCCGACGGTGTTCTGGAACTTCTGGGAGTGGCAGGCCGCCTGAGCGTGAATAGGCGCGACACACCGGGGTGTCGGATCCGACTCCCCGGTGTGTCGCGCGTCCGGAGCGCGATCCGATGACGACGTTCATCCTCCGGCGCCTGGTCGCCGCGTTCTTCATCGTGCTCGGCTCGTCGTTCATCGTCTACATGCTGATGGCCAACGCCGGGGATCCGCTGGCGTTCACGACCGAGATCGCGAGTCCGACCGTCCGCGAGACGGTCAGGGCCTCGGTCACCGACGCGCTCAACCTCGACGTGCACCCTGTGGCGCGGTACTTCCTGTGGCTCGGCGACGTCTTCCAGGGCGACTTCGGGATCTCCGCTCGCACCCAGCAACCGGTGATCGACGACTTGGGCGGACGGCTCCTGATGACCCTCAAGCTGGTCGGTGCGGCGACGGTGCTGTCGATACTCGTCGGGATCTCGGTGGGCATCGTCACGGCACTGCGGCAGTACTCCGGATTCGACTACACCACCACGTTCTTCACGTTCGTCTTCTTCTCGCTGCCGGTCTTCTGGGTCGCCGTGATCCTGAAGGCCGTCGGCGGCATCGACTTCAACGACTGGTTGCGCGACGGTGCCGAGTTCCCCGCGTGGCTCATCGTGGCGACCGGGCTGGCCGCCGGCGGGATCTGCTACAGCATCGCCGGAGGTCCGCTCCACCGGCGACTGACGATAGGGGCCATCGGCGCCGGGGTGGTGACGGCGATCCTCGCGTACATCTCGTCGACGGGCTGGATACTCGATCCTGGGTTCGGGCCGATCGTGATCGCGCTGTTCGCGGTGGGCATCGCCTTCGGTGTCACCGCGATCATGGCCGGGCTGGGGAACCGTAAGGCGCTCCACAGCGCGCTCACGACGGCCGCCATCGGTGTCGTGACGTGGTTCCCGCTGCAGCTGGTCTTCGACGACGACGGCATGAACATCTGGCGCCTGTTCGGCCTCGGCATCGTGGCCATCGCCGTCGGTAGCATCGTTGGATACGCCTATGGCGGGTTCGACAAGGGGATGTCGGCGCGGACGTCCGCCGTCGTCGCGCTGTTGCTGTCATGCGTGATCTTCGTCGATCGGGCGATGCAGTCGTGGGCCGAGTACTCGTCGAGCTCGGTGATTCGCAACCGGCCGATCAAGACCATCGGCGACCGCGAGGTACGGCTCGAGGGGAGCTTCTGGGTCGTCACCAACGATACGTTCAGCCACCTGATCCTCCCGACGGTCGCGTTGATGCTGATCTCGTTGGCCACCTATACGCGCTACTCCCGGGCCAGCATGCTCGAGGTGCTCAACCAGGACTACATCCGGACCGCGCGGGCAAAGGGCCTCACGGAGCGGACGGTCGTGATCCGTCACGGCTTCCGGAACGCGATGATCCCGCTGGCGACGATCGTGGCCTTCGACATCGGCGGGATCCTGGGGGGCGCGGTGATCACCGAGACGGTCTTCGAGTGGAACGCCATGGGACGGCTGTTCCAGACCGGCCTGCTGTCGCTCGATCCCAATCCGGTGATGGCGTTCTTCGTGGTGATCGCGACCTTCGCCGTGATCGCCAACCTGCTCGCCGACCTGCTGTACGCGGTCTTGGACCCACGGATCCGGATCGGAAGCTGAGGCGATGATCCCGGAAGTGGTCAACCCGGACGCCGTCGGGCCCGACGAGATCAGCCTCGAACAGCGCGAGATCGCTGGTCTCAGCCAGGGACAGATCGTGCGCCGTCGGTTCCTCCGCCACAAGGGGGCGATGGCCGCGCTCGTGCTGTTGATCTTCATCGTGCTGCTCGCCACCACCAGCATCGGCTTCGGCCCGTTCCCTGGCTGGTGGAAGTACGCCAGCAACACGGTCGTGCCACCGAATCCGGACCAGTCGCCGACGATGTCGCTGCGCCCGACGTGGCTGGGCGGTGCCGGCGTGACGATCGGCGACCACCCGTTCGGTCTCGACAACGAGAAGGGCCGCGACATGTTCGCGTTGACGATGCGCGGCGTGCAGATGAGCCTCGTCGTCATCTTCGTCCTCGCTCTGTTGTCGGTGACGATCGGCGTCGTGCTGGGCTCGGTCGCCGGCTACTTCGGTGGCTGGATCGACGCTGTGCTGATGCGCCTCACCGACATGATCCTCGTCATCCCGCTGCTGTTGATCGCGGCCGTCGCCGGATACGCGTTCGGCGCCAAGGGTGTGTGGAGCGTCGCGCTGGTGCTCGGGTTGTTCCTGTGGACCAGCCTGGCGCGCCTGGTCAGGGCCGAGTTCCTGGCACTGAGAGAGCGCGAGTTCGTCGACGCGGCCAGGGTCGGCGGTGCGTCGTCGCGTCGGATCATCTTCAAGCACATCCTGCCCAACACGGTCGGCACGATCGTCGTGAGCACGACCCTGCTGATGGGCTCGGGCATCCTGACCGAGGCCGCGCTCAGCTTCCTCGGGTTCGGCATCCGGAGTCCGAACGTCTCACTCGGTTCGCTGGTCAACGACTACGACGGAGCGTTCTCCAGCCGGCCGTGGCTGTTCATCTGGCCGGGCGTCTTCATCATCGCCATCGTGCTGTGCCTGCAGTTCATCGGCGACGGCCTGCGGGACGCGTTCGATCCACGCCAGAAGCGGATCCCCAAGCGCAAGGACCTGGAGAGCGCCGCCGAGATCGACCGCGCGATGACGCGTGGCAATCGAACCATCGGCGGTCACTGAGACCCGCGATGTCACACCAGCAGACCGATCACGCACAGTGCCGCCAGGCACAAGCCAGCAGCGATGGTCGCGCGGTGCCATGTCACCGGGGGGGCCTCGTGCTCCAGTCGAGGATCGTCGAGGTGGCCCGCGTCGCGCAGTTTCTCCCATCGGCGGCGGATGAGGAGCGCGGCGCTGCCCGACGGGCTCGACGGCAGGTCGCCCGGACGGATGCCCTCGCTCGACCACGCGCTTTCTGGGAGGTGCTCGGCGTCACGGCTCGTCGCTCGGACGGCCTCGTGCATGCCCGGCGCGGGAGCGGCCCATCCGGTGTATCTCCCGTACGCGGTGATCAACGTCAGCGCCCACTTGGTGTCGACGGCCTGGATCGACGGCCACGGCAGGTCGATCGTGCGGAACACGTTGACGAGCCGAACGCCGCCGTCGTCGACGACCACCTCCGGGCGCCAGAACAGCGCCCAGCAGGAACCCGCCACGAGCGCCAGCCACGGGCCGGCACGCCACAGCGCCGACCATCCGACGCTCGCGACCAGCGCGACCATCGTCACGACGCAGACGGCGCCGATGGCGATGCACAGCACACGGCCGAACGCCGGCCGGAAGACCTCTCGCACCGTGCCCATTCTGACAGGGCCGCTCG
>DASUEW010000217.1:0-4515 GCA_036274875.1 Ilumatobacteraceae bacterium | reverse complement strand
GCTGTCGGTCGGCGGGCACGCGCTCGAAGGGTCGACAGGCGTGGTGGTGACGGCCGACGAGTCGGTCGAGCTCGTGGCCGGGTCGGGCGCGGTCGAACTGCTCGTGCTGCAGGGCCGCCCGATCGGCGAGCCGGTCGCCCAGTACGGCCCGTTCGTGATGAACACGCGCGACGAGATCGCGGCCGCGTTCGACGACTACCAGCGCACCCGGTTCGGCGGTTGGCCATGGCCGACGGACGATCCGACGCACGGCGCGATCCCGACACGGTTCGCCCGCCACGCCGACGGTCGGGTCGAACAAGCCGTGCCTGCCTGACCCCGCCGGCAGGTCAGGCGGCAGTCGCGAACTCCCGGTCCGCGGCCCACGCGCTGCGGATCCGCTTCACCGACGGCGACGTCGCCAGGTCGACGGCCCGCGAGCCGTTCGCCACGGCAGGTCCGAGCATGACCGCCACGATCAACGTGCCCACGCCGACCGGTCCGCCGAGCACGAGGCCGATCGCCAGCCAGGTCATCTCGAGCCCGGCCCGGACGTGTGCCTCACGCCGACCGGTGCGCCGGGCGGTCGCGCCGGCAAGTAGCTCCCCGCTCCCGGGTCCGAGACCGGCAACGATCAACGCCCCCGCTCCCAGCCCGATCGTGGCCGCGCCCGCCACGTGCCATGCGACCACCGCTGCTGTGTTCGAGGGCGGGGGCACGGTCGCGAGGAACGACCTGACGGCACCCAGCACCGGTCCGACGATCAACGGTGAGAGGAACGTACCGAGTCCAGGTCGCCGCCCGACCAACGTCGCGACCGCCATCAGGGTGCCGGACACCAGCCACACGACGAATGGCACGGCGAGACCGGTGCGAGTGTTGATGGCAAGGATGAGCACGTCCAACGGTCCGGCGCCGAGCCCGGTCCACAGTGTGGTCGCAGCACCGATCGCGATCAGTGTGGCGCCGGCGACAAGGAGGCCGATCCGGGTGGTCACCGCAACAGTGCGGCGGATCTTGCGAACCGAGAACCCGGTCGCGCCTGCACGACGCACGAAGGCGCGTTCGTCTACTTGTGATTGCTGACATGGCGCGTGCACGTGGTTGCTCCGATTCGGGTGGTCGAGTCAGTATCGCCACCACACCGTCGTTGGATGAGCGCGTTGTCGTGTGACGTCGGCCACCGACGCACGTGTCACGTCAAGCGGTCAGGGGGAACCGCGGCCGTCGTCCATCGGGTGCCAGCTGATCACGGTCTCCTCCAACGCGGCGCCGATGAGCGTCGTCGAGGCAAAGCCGTCTGGACCGTCGATCTGGGTCAGCGCCCACTCCGGGCTCGCCATCGCCGCGTCGTACGCATCCTTGTTCTCGAACCAGTGCTCGGCGTGGCCGTCGAAGTACGGGGCACCGCTGGGTTGGTGCGTGGTGGGGTCGAGCGCGCTCACCCAGTGGCTCTGCACGTAGCGCAACATCCCGGGTGTCGCTTTGGCGACGTCGCCGTGGTGCCCGCGCCACCATTCGAGGACCTGTTCACGAGGAAGATCGGGGCGGAACTTGGTGAGCCAGATGACCTTGTACATAGAGGTGCTCCTACGGTGCTGCGGATCGTGCGGTGATGGCGCGGTGGATGGTGGTGTGGATGGTGCTGCGGTGTCAGTTGGCGGAGGCCGCGACGGATGGCGGGCGAAACGGGTCGAACGCCTCGGTCGACAGCGCCCGGATCTCGGCGTGCGCCTCGGTGAAGCACGCCACGACGGCCGCCTCGGCGCGGTCGGGATCGCCACTCGCGACGGCATCGGCGATGGGGCGGTTGAAGCTCGCCCACTCGACATCGGGGAGCGAACGCTGCGTGACGGCGATGACGAAGCGGATCTCGTCGGACATGCGCACCCAGATGTCGAGCAGGCGGCGATTACCAGACGTCTCCATGAGGTGGCGGTGGAACACGAGGTCGGCTTCGACCGCGCCCAGCGGGCCGTCGTGGTGCTGCGCCGCGTCGAGGTCGTCGAGCAGTTCGTGCAGCCGTCGCACCTGTTCGGGCGTCGCGATCTCGGCCGCCGTGCGGGCCGCCATGCGCTCGAGCCCGAGCGCGACGTCGAACAGCTCGTCGATGTCGGTTCGCTCGAACGTGGCGACCTGCATCCCACGACGGGGGACGGCGGTGACGAGGCCGACACGTTCGAGTTCCATCAGTGCGGTCCGGACCGGACCCCGACTGACGGCGAACCGGGCGGCGAGCGCCGCCTCGGCGAGCGGTTCGCCGGGCGCGAACTCGCCGCCGATGATGAGGTCACGGATCTCGGCGCACACCACTTCCCACAGTTCGCGGTGAGCGTGCCCGAGGCCCGCCGAGTGTTGAACCCGTCTGACCACGGGCAGACCCTACGTGGTGTCCGGATGACTGTCAACGGTCGACGGTTAACTGAATCTGGTGCACGCCCGTCGCCGACCCGAGTCCGGCCACGACGGTCGAGCTCAGGTGGCAACGTGGGGAGATGACAACACCCACCTCCGATCTGCTCGCCGAGCTCCGCACGATCGATACGCCCACCATCACCAACGCCGTGGCGACGTACCCGGGACACCCGCTGTGCCTCGGGCTGTACGAGCCGTGGACCGAGCGCTGGTATACGGACAGCTCGATCCGATGCGTCTTCCCCGAGCTGGGCCCGCGGGTCGGCTACGCGGTCACTTGTGTCTACGGCCTGCCCGATCCCGATGAGCCCGATCGGTACACGTTCCTCGACGTCGTCGACGCGCTCGACGCAGCACCCAAACCGACCGTGCTCGTCATCGAACAGCGATGGCCGCCGGGGCTGCGGGCCAAGGCCGGGCTCGCCGGGGAGATCATGACCACGCAGATGCAGCAGGTCGGGTGTGTCGGGCTCATCACCGACGGACCGTCGCGCGACGTCGACGCGATCCGGCGCCTCGGCTTCCAGCTGCTGTTGAACGGCGTGTCTGCCGGCCACGGCCCGATGGCCGTGCATGCTGTGAACGTCGCAGTGTCGGTGGGCGGGATGGACGTCATTCCCGGCGAGCTCGTGCACATGGACGAGAACGATGCAGTGAAGTTCCCGGCCGGCCGGTTGGAGGACGTGCTCACGAACGCCAAGCGGATGCTCGAGCACGAGGCCGCGCTGCTCTCGCGACTGAGGACCGCGACGAGCGCCGCAGAGGTCCGCGCCGCCGCCGGCGGAGGGACCTATTCGTCGCCCAAGTGAGCATGGGATGCGTGGCGGACCACGACCACCGGGATGTCGGCGTGCGTGACGACGACGTGGCTCACGGATCCGAGCAGCAACGTCTTGAGGCCGCTGCGGCCGCGTGATCCGACCACGATCAGGTCGGCGCCCTTGGCCGCTTCGAGAATCGTCCAGGCGGGGTTGCCCTCGAGCAGCACCGGCGTCAGTGTCACATCGCCATCGGGATGGGCGGCGCGCAGGTGGGTGATGGTCGCGTCCAGCAGCGCCTCGGCGCCGTCGTGGCTCGTAGCACGGATGCGCTCGTCCATCCCCACGAAGTCGATGACTCCGAGATAGGGGTACTCCCAGCAGTGCACCACCACGAGCTCGGCCCGGGTCGCGAGCGCCTGCGCGTAGGCCCACTCCAGCGCATCGTCGGAGCACGGGGAACCATCGACGCCAACCACGATCTTGCTCACGGGCTCAGCGTCGCGCGTCGCCGGCTACGCGAGCCAGAGCCGTTCGTCCCAATCGGCGCCGGGGCGACCTCCGCCGCCCCGGCGCCGCCTCACCTCTCAGGCGGCAGGTTGGCGCGCGTCATCGGTGAGGGCGCCCTTGTGGCGCCGCACGAACCGATGGACACGGTGGACCAGGCCAGGCGATTCGAGGAACATCAGTGGGCACGCGCCCTCGACGAGGCTGAGACCGTGCTCGCGAGCGATCTCGACGGCTTCGTCGGACACTGCGCCGGGGCTGCCGACGCCCTTGAACAGCCAAACGCGCTGGATCCCACGCGCCACGCAGTCTCGAACGATGGATGCCGACACGTCGCGATTCACCATCACGATCACGCCGTCGATCTCGCCTGGCACCGACGCCAGGTCGGGGAAGCAGCGATCGCCGTCGACACTTGTCGCCGATGGGTGGACGGGGACGACGTCGTAGCCATGGGTACGAAGCTCCCGGTAGACGGTCTTCGCGAAGCTTTCCTTGGCGTCGGACACTCCGACGACAGCCACGTGTCGCTGGGCGAGGAACTCGTTCACTGCCTGCATGCTGACCACGACAGACACCTCCTCTGTGACCGGGCGAGACGACTCCGTCCGGTCTGCCTCGATCCATGGGAACACAACCAAGAAGGGATCGCCCAGGGCCGAAGGTCATCGGTGCTGGTGTGCGCGGCCACTGGAACTCACCGAGGATTTCTCGATTCTCGTTTGCATCGTTGATCGAACGTATGTACGATCAAAGGATGGTTGTGGGGACGCTGGAGACAGAGACCTTGGAGACCGGGACCTTGGAGACCGGGACCTTGGAGGGTCTGGAGGATCGTCTCGCCGATCTGTGTGGT
>DASUEW010000216.1:0-2712 GCA_036274875.1 Ilumatobacteraceae bacterium | reverse complement strand
ACGAACCACCTGCAAGCCGACGAGATCGTCGCTCGAAAATCAGATCGTTGGAGCATCCCAAACCCGTTCGAAACAGGAGATCCAACGACATGACCACCACCCTCGCCCCCACCATCGAATGGCAGACGCAGAGCTTCCCCGCTCCAACTGCGCCGGCCGCCCGCGTCTACGACGCCGTCAAGGTCTACGGCCGTGGCGAGAGCGAAGTTCGCGCCCTCGACGGCGTGTCCGTCGAGTTCTCGACCGGCCGCTTCACCGCGATCATGGGCCCCTCGGGCTCAGGCAAGTCGACGCTGATGCACAGCGTCGCCGGGCTCGACAACCTGACGTCGGGCACCGTGCTGATCGGCGACACCGACATCTCGAGGCTCAACGACCGCAAGCTCACGCAGCTGCGCCGTGACCGCATCGGATTCATCTTCCAGGCGTTCAACCTCGTACCGACGCTGACGGCAGCGGAGAACATCGCGCTCCCCGCCCGCCTCGCCGGCCGCACACCTGACGCCGAGTGGTTCGACAACGTCGTCGAGACCGTCGGCCTGAAGAACCGCCTGAAGCACCGTCCGTCCGAGCTCTCGGGTGGGCAGCAGCAGCGTGTCGCCGTCGCCCGTGCCCTGGCATCGCGTCCGGAGATCATCTTCGCCGACGAGCCGACCGGCAACCTCGACTCCCGCACCGGCGCCGAGATCCTGTCGTTCATGCGCACCGCGGTGCGTGAGTTCGGCCAGACCATCGTGATGGTCACCCACGACCCGATCGCCGCTTCGTACGCCGACCGGGCCGTGTTCCTCGCCGACGGGCGGATCGTCGACGACGTCGACAACCCGACCGCCGATTCCGTCATCGACCGCATTCGTCACCTCGGAGATTGATCCACGATGTTCAAACTCACCATCAAAGAGCTCGCAGCACGCAAGCTGCGATTGCTCAGCACCGCCTTTGCGGTGCTCCTCGGTGTCGCCTTCATGGCCGGCACCCTCGTCTTCACCGACACGATCGGTGCCGCGTTCGACTCCGCGCTGGCCGAGGCCAACGAGGGTGTCGACGCCTATGTCCGGACGCCGTCGGAGATCGACCTCGGCTACGGCGAACCCGGCCCGCGACTCGACGCCTCGCTCGCCCAGACCGTCGCTTCGGCCGACGGCGTCGACGAGGTGGCGTTGCGCATCAACGGGTACGCCCAGCTCGTCGGCCGTGACGGCGAGCCCGTCGGCGACATCACCAAGAGTCCCGCGTTCGGCACCAACTGGATCGATGTCGACGACCTCAACCCGTACGAGCTGGCCAGCGGTCACGCGCCCACCAACGATGGCGAGATCGTCGTCGACAAGGCGAGCGCCGACAAGGCCGGCTACGAGCCGGGTGACGTCGCGACCGTGCTCACCAAGAGCGCACCGCGGCAGTTCACGATCGCCGGCATCGCCAAGTTCGGCACCAACGACTCCCCGGCCGGGGCGACGGCGGTGCTGTTCACCGATGCCGCTGCCACCGAGCTGCTGGGGTCGCCCGGGCAGGCCGACGCGATCGCCGTCACCGCTGACGCAGGTGTGTCCCAGGCCGATGTCGCTGCTGCGGTCCAGGCCGCGGTCGGTGGCGACGTCGAAGTGATCACCGGCGCCACGCTGATCGCCGAAGACCAGGCTTCGATCGGCGAGGACCTGGCGGAGTTCGAGACGATCTCGATGGTCTTCGCCGTCGTCGCCGTGTTCGTCGCGGCGTTCATCATCAACAACACGTTCTCGATCACCGTCGCCCAGCGGACCCGTGAGATGGCGATGCTGCGTGCGATCGGTGCGTCGGGCCGTCAGGTGAAGCGCTCCGTGCTCGTCGAGGCCGTCGTCAGCGGCGCCCTCGCGTCGGCGGCCGGCCTCGCGGCTGGTGTCGGCGTGGCCGTCGGGCTCAAGCAGCTGATGTCGGCGTTCGGGTTCGACATGCCCGACCACGCGATGGTCATCTCGAACAACGCGATGATCCTCTCGTTCGCCGTCGGTGTGCTGGTGACCGTGCTGTCGGCATGGCTGCCCGCTCGCCGGGCCGCCAGGATCGCTCCGATCGCAGCGCTGCGTGACGTGAGCGTCGACCGCTCGGCCGGCTCGGCTCGCCGGGCGGTCTCCGGATCGGTGATCACCGCCGTCGGTGTGGCGGCGCTGCTCGCCGGTCTCGGTGGCGAGATCGTGCTGGTCGGTGTCGGTGCGCTGGTGATGTTCATCGGCGTGGCCATCCTCGGCCCGGTGCTCGCCCGCCCTGTCGCCAAGGTGTTCGGCATGCCGTTGAAGTTGCGTGGGCTCAGTGGTGAGCTCGCCACCCGCAACGCGATGCGGAACCCGAAGCGCACGGCCCGCACGGCGTCGTCGTTGATGATCGGTGTCGCGCTGGTCGGTTTCATCACGGTGTTCGCCGCGTCGGCGAAGACCTCGATGGCCGGCTCGCTGGAGACCGACTTCACCGGCACCCACATCGTCGAGTCCGGCGCGTGGGACAACGCCGCCGGGGTGAGCCCCGACCTGGCCGACGAGCTGCGCTCCACGCCGGGTGTCGATGTCGTCAGCCAGGCCCGTGTGAGCCCGGCGATCGTCGACGGTTCGGCGACCGACACGTTCTTCGCCTTCGACGGCGCGACCGTCGCCGACGTGTTCGTGCTCGGTTCGGTCGAGGGTGACCTCGCCTCGCTGGGCGCCGACGGCATCGCCGTGTCGGCTGAGCACGCCGACG
>DASUEW010000215.1:0-3755 GCA_036274875.1 Ilumatobacteraceae bacterium | reverse complement strand
TCCTCGACCACCCAGTCGACGTTGCGCTCCCACAGCACCGCCGCGCGCGTCCTCATCCCCGAACCCTCCGTTCTGTCTGCTTCAAAACGCAGCCTCGCGCCAACTGAAGCAGACAGGTCGGGGGTTAGGGGTAGCGGACGGTGACGTTGCCGTTGTCGGATGACAGGGTGATCGTGCGGGAGCTCGTCGGGTCGGTGCGGACGTTGTTACTGACCCTGCCGTTGTCGGTGCTGGCGTCGACGGCATAGGCATCGGGCGTGTCGGGGAGCACGACGGTGACGCTGCCGTTGTCGGTGCTCGCCGCCAACTCCCGAGGTGGCGTGACCATCACGATCTCGACCGATCCGTTGTCGCTGTCAGCGGACACGGTCTCCGAGCGGACGCCGGTGGCGTCGATGCTGCCGTTGTCGGTGGTCGCCCTGAGCGGTCCGGCGGCGCCCCGGATGTCGATCGAACCGTTGTCGTCGTCGATCGTGAGCGCGCCGCGAACGTCGACGACCTCGACGCGGCCGTCGTCGGCGTTGATGTCGAGGTCGATGCCGGCGGGGACCTCGATCTGATAGTCGACCGAGCACCACATGCTCCCGAACAACGGGCACGTCGCGCGGATCTCGAGCCGGTCGTCGACGACGCGAGTCGAGTTGCCGGTCGCCCGCAGGCCATCGCTGATGCGGGCGACGATCGTGATCTTGCCTGTGTCAGTGCCCGTGACGACGACGCGTCCGGTGGAGTTGTCGATGTCGATCATCGACAGCCCTTCGGCGTCGATCGTCTCGGAGACCGACCTGACCTCGTGGGCCAGCAGATCGACGACGTTGAACGTGCCCCAGCCGAACGCGCCAACGGTGAGAATGCTCCCGGCCGCCAGCCAGGCGGTGTGGGCTCCTGATGTCATGGCGGGTACGTCATCCTTCCAACCACCGCAGAACCGCGAGCACGCGGCGGTGGTCCTCGTCGGTGGGGGGCAGGCCGAGCTTGGCGAAGATGTTCCCGACATGCTTCTCGACGGCCTTGTCGCTGACGACCAGCTGGCGGGCGATCGCCGGATTGGTGCGCCCCTCGGCCATCAGCGACAGCACTTCGCGCTCACGTGGTGACAGCGGCGCCAACGGGTCGCGCCGGCGCGACCGGGCGAGCAACTGCGCCACCACCTCTGGATCGAGTGCTGCGCCACCGGCGCCGACGCGGCGCACTGCGCCGAGGAACTCACTCACGTCGGCGACGCGGTCCTTCAACAGGTATCCGATCGCCGCCGTCCCACCGGCGAGCAGCTCGGCCGCGTATCGCTCCTCGACGTACTGCGACAGCACGAGGATGCCGACCTCGGGCCACCGCTCACGGATCACCAACGCCGCCCGCAGCCCGTCGTCGGTGTGCGTCGGCGGCATCCGGACGTCGACGATCGCCAGGTCGGGCCGGTGGCGTTCGATCGCGACGATCAGCTCGTCGGCGTCGCCGACGGTCGCCACCACGTCCTCGCCGGCGTCGACAAGGATGCGAGTGAGGCCAGCTCTCAGCAGGACGGAGTCTTCGGCGATCACGATCCGCACGGCAGCTCCACGGAAATCGTGGTCGGACCACCCGGTGGGCTGATCACGTACATGTTCCCTCCGAGGGCCGTCACCCGCTCGCGGATCCCGGTGAGGCCGGTTCCACCCGTCGGATCGGCACCACCTCGGCCGTTGTCGCGGATCTCGACAACGAGGCGGTCGCCGGCGCGGGCGATCGAGACGTTCGCTCGCGTCGCGCTGGCGTGGCGGGCGACGTTGGTCAGCGCCTCGTTGACGATGAAGTAGGCGGCGCTCTCGATCGCCGCCGGTGGGCGATCGGCGATCTTGACGTCGAGGATCACCGGCACCGGCGACTTGGCCACGATCGCCGACAACGCGGCGTCCAGTCCGCGGTCTTCGAGGATGACCGGATGGATGCCGCGCACGAGGTCGCGGATCTCGGTGAGTGCCGCCTTCGCCTCCTCGTGGGCGTCCGAGACCATCGCCCGCGCCTGCTCGGGGTCGTCGTCGAACTTCTCGCGGGCCGCGCCGAGCCCGGCCGCGAGCGCGACCAGTCGCTGCTGCGCACCGTCGTGCAGGTCGCGTTCGATGCGGCGCCGCTCGGCCTCGGCGCTGTCGACGGCCGCGGTCCGGCTCGTCTCGAGCCGGGACACCTGTTGCACGAGCGCCTGATCCTGGGTCGGGCCCAGCAAGCTCCGTGCCATCGCGGCCTGGATGTGGGCGGCCGCGAGTGTGATCCACGGTGCGACGAACACGAGCCCCGCGACACCGACCCCCGCCGCGGCAACCGCACGGCCGCCCGAGCTGATCTCGAAGAAGTAGAACTTCGCCGACGACCCGGGCAGGTGATCGACGTAGAACGGCAACCCGATCATCGCCAGCGATCCCGACCAGGCCACCGTCGCCAGCGCGTACCCGATCACGCCCACCGGCAGCAGTGCGAGGTGGTAGGCGATCTCCCGCCACCTCGGCTTCGAGCGGACCCGCTCGCCGATCCGCCCGATCCAACCCGGCCTCGTGAGCGGGGCCACCGGGTCGGCGATCTCGACGTCCATCAGCGCTCGCGCCCTCGACCGTTCGGCCTTGGCGAAGCCGCGCGACAACGTGAACAGCATCCAGATCGTCGGCAGTGCGAGCAGGAACGTCACCAGCAGTCCGACGCTCAGGGCCAGGAGGGTGATCGTCAGCGAGAACGTGAGGATCCCCATGATCAACCCGAGGCTCACGTGGCAAGCCGCTCGCCAGAGCCGGCCGGGCCGGCTCCACGGCAGCAGCGTCTTCATCAGACCGTCCACGTTACGCACCTCAATCCGTCGCGATGGCTGAGAGGATGTCGAGCTTGGCGGCCCGCCGGGCGGGGCGGACGGCAGCCACGACGCCTGCGGCGGCGGCGAGGGCGAGGATCGTCAGCAGCGGCACGATCGGCAGCGTGAACGTGCCGAAGCCCTCCTGGGCGGCGATCGCTTCGATCAGGCCCCAGCCGAGGAACGTGCCAAGGCCGAGGCCGCCGATGGTGCCGAAGACGGCGACGATGACGGCCTCCCAGCGCACCGTTGACCGCAGCTGCCGACGGGTCTGGCCGACGGCGCGGAGCAGGCCGAGCTCGCGGGTGCGTTCGTGGATCGACAGCGACAGCGTGTTGGCGATGCCCATCAGGGCGATCAGCACGGCCAGGCCGAGCAGCCCGTAGACGAGGGCGAGCATCTGGTCGACCTCGGCGCCGACGGAGTCGACATACCCGTCGCTGGTCTGCGGGTCGGGTGCGGCGAAGCGGGCGGCGACGACTTGGACTGCGGCCTGGCCGTCTTCGGGGCTGATCCCGTCGGCGAGGTCGATGAGCACCGCGACGTCCGTTGGACGCGTGGAGTGCGGTATCCAGTCGGCCCGCGTCATCACGATGCCCGGCCAGGCAGTGCATCAACGTGCTCTTACCGGAGCCCGACGGGCCCATCACGGCCGTGAACGCACCAGCCGGGATCCCCACCGTCACATCATCGAGCGCCACCACCTCGGTGCTGCCACGCCCGAAGATCTTCACCGCGTGCTCCACCCGCGCCGCCAACGCGCCAATCGTCGGCAACGAGCTGAGATGGAGGCACCCGCTCAGAGAAGGTCCGACCCAGTTGGTCGGCGGCGGGCCGAGGACCGGATGCGCCACAGGCGTGCGCCGATCGTGAAGGCGAGGGCGGCGGCAAGCAGGTAGCCGTAGCTGTAGACCGTCGCTTCGGCGAGGGTGTCGTTGGT
>DASUEW010000214.1:0-4887 GCA_036274875.1 Ilumatobacteraceae bacterium | reverse complement strand
ACCGGTGTCAACAACGCCGCCCCGGCCCGCTATTCCCAACCGACCAGGTCGGCAATCCCCACCGAACCGTCTGCTCCAAACGCAGCCACGCGCCGAATGAAGCAGACAGAACGGGGGTTGGACGGGAATCGCGGTCAGGCGGGGGAGTGGACGTTGGACTCGAGCCACCGTTCGGCGTCGATCGCGGCCATGCACCCGGATCCGGCGGCCGTGATCGCCTGCCGGTACGTGTGGTCCTGCACGTCACCGCACGCGAACATGCCTTCGACGTTCGTGTACGACGAGCCGGGCTTGGTGATGAGGTAGCCGTTGTCGTCCATGTCGAGCACGCCCTTGAACAAGTCGGTGTTCGGCTGGTGACCGATCGCCACGAACAGCCCGGTCACCGGCAACGTCGCGGTCTCGCCGGTCACGACATCGCGCACGGCAGCGCCGACCAACCTCTCCTCACCGATGAGGTCGTCGACCGTCGTGTTCCACACGAACTCGATCTTGGGGTTGGCGAACGCCCGGTCCTGCATGATCTTCGATGCACGCAACGAATCGCGGCGGTGGATGACGCTGACCTTGTCGGCGAACTTGGTCAGGAACATGGCCTCCTCGAGGGCCGAGTCTCCACCGCCGACGACGGCGATGTGCTGGCCTTTGAAGAAGAAACCGTCACACGTCGCGCACGTCGACAGGCCGTGGCCGATCAGGCGCAGCTCGGCCTCGAGCCCGAGCATCAGTGAGCGGGCGCCCGTGCTCACGATCACCGAATCCGCCTGGTACTCCTTCTCGCGGACCCAGACGCGGAACGGTCGCTCGGAGAGGTCGACGGAGGTCACCTTCTCGGTCACGATCTCGGCACCGAAGCGGATCGCCTGCTCCCGGAACTTCATCATCAGCTCTGGACCCATGACCCCGTCGGGGAAGCCGGGGAAGTTCTCGACGTCGGTCGTCAACATCAGCTGGCCGCCCGGCTGGTCGCTGGTCGACGACGGTTCACCCTCGATCACCAACGGCGCGAGGTTCGCCCTGGCGGCGTAGATGGCGGCTGTCAGACCGGCGGGGCCGGACCCGATGATGATGACGTTGCGCGCGGTGCTCATGGTGCGTGGAGACTCCAGGTGTGTACGAGTGATGGCCGAGCCGGCGTGACCGTCGGGACGGGAGGCTGTCAGGCGTCGTCGGAATGACGCTTCTTCATCAACAACGCTCCGAGGAGGCAGCAGATTCCGCCGACGATGAAGTAGCTGATGTAGACGGCGCGAGCGGGCGTGACGGCGAAGTCGAGCAGAGCCTGCACGGCACGCGTGAAGATGATCACCAACAAGATGAGCGCGGTGAGTCCGAGGACGGCGCCGAGCAGCCCGAACACGACGATACGGGCGGCCTTCACGACGTTGTCGGTGGTCTTCTGGCGAACCGAACCGACGACCCGCTCGACGGTGTCGGCGAGGTCGGGTGCCCAGTTCGGGTCGGTCAACGGGTTGCCCGGCATGCGGGCGTGACATTAGCCGGATCAGGGCAGAGGCGCTCGGGCGACGATCTCGCAGGTGTCGGGGTCGACCGCGATCGCCCGCTCGTCGTCGGCGTCGATGCCGATCATCACGGGGCGGCCACGGTAGGTGACCATCGCGACGTACTCGTCGATGTCGTCGAACGTCTGGCCCGCGCATGACGTGCTCAGGTCGTCACGCGTGACACCGTCCCCGGCGGCTGCCTTGGCGTCGGCAGCGAATCTTCCCAGCTCGTCGAGCGTGGTGATGTTCGTTGGAGGTGCCGGTGCGGCGGCGGCCGGTGTCGTGGCGGCGGGCGCTTCGGTCGCTTCGGTCGCGGCGTCGCCACTCGCCGCCTGCTCGGCCGAGGTCCCGACGTCCGAATCGGCACCTCCGGCATCGCTGGGCGCGGCGTCGTCACTGAAGACCGCACTCGCCGTCTCGTCCGGAGCGATCTGTTCGGTCAACTCGGCACCCGCTTCGGAGCGCGCCTGGGTGTCGGCCGCGGGCTCGATCGCGACCGAGCTTTGGTCGCCACCACCGTCACCTCCACCGAGCTGGGCGATGACCGCACCGAGCCCGACGACGGCGACCAGCGCCGCCGCGGCGCCGAGCAAGCGGGTGTACGAGCGGCGCCGTTCGAACGACGTGACGTGCGACCGGCGGGGAGCGGGCCGTGACTCCAACGTCGAACCAGCCAGACCGCTCGGTGAGACGTCCCAGGCGGCGAGCGCGGCCTCGATGGCGGTCTCGCGCACGTCGGCGCCGGGGCGTTCGAACCACCTGGCGTCGAGCAGCGTGGCACGCGCCGCGCGCAACCGTTCGACTTCGGCGAGCAGCGACGGGTCGGCCTCGACGCGGGCGCGCTCGTCGGGCGTCGCTTCGCCGTCGAGATACGTGCTCGCAAGGAGGGTGAGGTCGTCGTTCATGGTTCTGGTTGCGGTTTCGTGTCGGTTGTTCGACGTTCGCCGGGGGTGTCGCGGTTCCCGAGATGGTCGGCGAGCAGCGAGCGTCCACGCGCGATCCTCGACTTGACCGTGCCGATCGGCACGCCCAGCACCTCGGCGATCTCGCTGTAGTCGAGGTCGGCGACGTCGCGGAGCACGACCGCCGCACGGAAGTCGTCAGGGAGACTGGCGATCGCGTCGTCGATCGACAGTCGATCCGCGACCGAGTCGACGCGGCGTTCGGCGAGGCGATCGACGACCTCCGGAACCTCGCCGTCGTCGCCGACCACGTGCAGCATCGGCCGCCGGCGACGCTTGCGAAGCTCGTCGAGCGCGGTGTTGCTCGCGATCCGGTGGACCCACGTCCCGAATGACGACCTGCCGTCGAAAGAGCGAAGTCCCTTGACGATGCGGATCATCGCCTCCTGGGCGGCATCGTCGGCGTCATGCGACGTGCCGACGATGCGGCGGCACACGGCATGGACACGGTCGTAGTGGAGCCGCAACAGCCGGTCGAGCGCGAGCCGGTCACCCGCCTGGGCGGAGGTCACGAGCTGGGTGTCGTCGGCGGGCATCGCCGTCAGGCCGTGAACGTGATCTCGGCCAGCCTCCCGCGGTAGGGGTTGGCGGAGCTGCAGCCGCTATCGGGGCCCAGCTCGGTGAGCCACACCAACAGGTAGCTCGCCGGTGTCGACACTTCCGTTTCGATGACGCCGGCGACGCTCGCGAAGGCCTTGTCGGCGATCGGTTCGCCCCACCCGGCGAGGACCGTCGGTGGAGTGGCGTCGTTCGACGCGAACACCTCCAGTGCGTACGGAGCGTTGACGGATTCCACTCGGAGGACGCCGGCCGACGCGGCCGAGAGCGTGAGGACGAGTCCGACACCGCTCTTGCCGCCCATGTATTGCGACGAGTAGCACTCGGTCGACCATGAGGTCGCCCCGCTCCCGTCGGCGAGCGCCAGGGGCGCTTGGGCGTCGTTCTCGCTGCCGTTGGTCCCGTCGGGATCCCACGCCGTGATGCCGGCGATCTCGATCGGCGGGGGGTCCCCGACCACGGCGGAGGCATCGGGCTCGCCGTCGGCGTCGGTGATCGCGCCGGCGGTGCCGCCGGTGGCGACGTCGTCGGGCAGCACGGTGTTCTCGGTCAGACCGGCGTCGTCGCCACCCGTCCCGAGCATCATCCACAAGATCGCGCCGACCACCGCGGCGACGACGAGCAGCCCTCCGACGACGACGAGCGACGGGATCCAGCGCTGGTGCAGACCGCGAGCGGGTCGCGCCCGGATGACGTCTCGAGTCGGCGGCGTGTGGTCGCTGACGACGACGTTGCCGGCGTGCCGGGCGCGGCCCCCGATGCGGTGGCGAGGTGCCGGCGGCGGTGGTTGCCTCGCCGCTGGTGCGGGCGGCTCACCGGGGATGAGCGGGCGTGCCGGCGGGGCCGGCGGCGCCGGCGGGGCGGCCCGAACCTGGCTCCGACGAGGGGGCTCGGCAGGAGTGCCGTCGATGGTGGGTGGTGTGGTGTCGACAGCGAGGAGCGCGGAGCGCAGGTCGGCGCCCGTCGGCGGTCGATGCGCGGGGTTGCGGGCGAGGGTGCGATGGATCAGGTTGATCAGCCCGACCGGCAACGTGGGTCGCAGGCGGGCGAGGTCGGTCGGATCACGCTGCAGCCGGGCGAGCGCGGTGTCGGCGTCGGTCTCGCCCTGGAACGGCACCCGACCGGCGAGGCATTCGTAGAGCACCAGGCCGAGCGCGTACAGGTCGGCGCGACCGTCGAGCTTGCGGCCCCTGACCTGCTCCGGCGACAAGTACTTGGCCGTCCCCATCATCACGTTGTCGCTCGTCAGATCGGTGTCGGCGATGTCGAGGCCCTTGGCGATCCCGAAGTCGGTCAGCAGCACGCGGCCGTCGGACGTGACGAGGATGTTGGCGGGCTTGACGTCACGGTGCACGAAGCCGGCGCGATGGGCCTCGTCGAGGGCGCTGGCCACCGCAGCACCGATGTGGATGGTGAGCTCCGGCCCGAGGCGCTTCTGACTGTCGAGCAGTTGGCGCAAGCTCTTGCCGTCGACGAGTTGCATCACCACGGCCTGACGCCCGTCGTGCTCGAATACGTCGTGGACGGCCACGATGTTCGGGTGGTTCAACCCGGCGACCGCGATCGCCTCGCGTCGGAACCGTTCGGCGACCACCGGATCCGTGGCGAGGTTCGCCTTGAGCCACTTGACGGCGACCCTGCGATCGAGCTGCGTGTCAGTCGCGACCCACACCTCGGCCATCCCGCCGTGACCGATCCGCCGTTCGAGGTGGTACCGGTGGGCGAGCAACTCGACGGACGCGTCCGGTACGGGCGCCGAGGGAGAAGGTGGCGGAGCAGACGAGGGCATGACCGCCAGTTCACGCTAGTTGTGCCGGCGGCCGGGTTCGGGGCAATCGTTCGATCAGCGCCGTCGCCGCCGG
>DASUEW010000213.1:0-3549 GCA_036274875.1 Ilumatobacteraceae bacterium | reverse complement strand
GGTGCTCAACATCAGCCTGCGTGACACGCAGCCGGTCGAGATCGCCAACTTCAATCACGAGTGTTACCTCCCCATCTATGACCTGGCGATGTCCGATGCGATGAGGCTCATCACCAAGGAGCCGGCGGCGTGGATCCGCGGCCGTCTCGAGTCGTCGCAGGTGTTCGCGACGAAATCCGGGGAGCTCGACGCGAGTCCGTCAGCCCTGCTCCGGTTCACCGACCAGGTGTACGAGGTCGCCGATGTGCAGCTTCCAGGTCAGATCACCGTGCACTTGCTCTCCGAGGTGAATGATCCGCTACACGTGCCGACGAGTTACTCGACATTCGCGACGCTGAGCGTCGCCGTCGTCGGCGCGACGTCCGCGCTGCTGCTGAGTCGGCGCGTGCGGAGTCGCCTCGGCAATCGCGAGCTTGCGTTGGCCATCCTCGTCGCGGGTTGGAGCGTGGGTTGGACGTTCGTCACCGGTGTGGTCGGCGAGCTGGGCGAGCAGGCGCGATTCCGAACGGTGCTTCAGCCGCTGACGGTCACGCTCACCTGTTGCCTCGCCTTCGTCGTGCTCAAGACGCGTCGTGACCGGATCGGCGACGCGTGAGGGCGACGCGTCGCCGTGGGGGAGCTGGGATCTACGACAATGATGATGATGCTGCGGACTGGTCCGCCGAAGTCAGCGATCGCGGACTGGATGCAGTCGGTGCCGCACTCCGCAGCGTGCAAGAGTTCGAGAGACACACACCCGACCAGACCCACAACGCTACGAAACACCGCAACGCCTTGCCTCACATCCTCCATCAGGGCAATATGCGCCGCGTGGTAGCCCGACTATGACGTCCGACGAACGTGCGTCTCACCGGTGCTCGACAACGATGAGATCCCGTCGAGGCCCCTTGCAGGGCATGCGGGGAGCGCGGTTGGCGGCCGAACGGTTGTGGTAGTTCCCGAACAACGCTTCGATGCCGCCTACTACCGCCGCTTCTACGGCCCCAAGCCGGTGCACGATCGGCGCCGCATCGGACGGCTGGCCGAGGGCGTGCTGGCGCTGGCCGCCTGGTGGCAGGTGCCGGTGCGGTCGGTGCTCGATGTCGGCGCCGGCAAGGGTTACTGGCGCGACTGGCTCGCCGACGAACGCCCGTCGGTGCGGTATCACGGGATCGACGTGAGCGAGTTCGCCTGTCGCCGGTACGGGCACGAGCAGGCCGATCTCGCCACGTGGCGACCGTCGCGTACATATGACCTTGTGGTGTGCCAGAGCGTGCTGCAGTACCTCGACGACCGCGCCGCGGCGGCGGCGATCGACTCACTCGGGGCGGCGTGCCGCGGGTTGCTGTGGCTCGAGGTCCCGACGCTTGCCGATCGAATCGGACCGATCGATCACGAGGCGACCGACCTCGACGTGCACTGGAGAACCGGCGCCTGGTACCGCAAGCGCCTGACCCGTCACTTCAGGCAGATCGGCGCGGGTCTCTGGCGCTCGTCACAGTCATCAGCCGTGTTCTTCGAGCTCGAGCTCCCCGACTGACGGTGTCCCCGACCGAGGGCGAGCCAGCCGAGCGCGGCGGCGATCACCTCAACACCGCCGATCGCCGCCAAACCCGCGCCCGTCGCCCACCCGTCGAGCAACTGACGGCGAGCGCGGCGGCGATCCCGTGCCGCGATCATCGACGGGTCGTGCGGCATCGCGGAGTGCTGTGGCGTGCTGGCCGACATCTCGATCGATGCTGATCGGGTGACGTGGACCAGCTTCACGATCGGCCCGTATGACCTTGAGCGCTCGGAGCCGTTGAAGTTTGAGTTCGATCGCCAGCAGTACGAGTCGGCGGTGACTGCGGCCAACTCACTTGAGCCAACGTCGGTCGTGGAGAGGTTCTGAACCATCAAGCCGCACAGGTCGGCCGCTCCGCGCTGTTCGTCTGTGCCAGCCGATGCGGTTGCGGCGGTTCGTAGCCTGAGCGCATGAACGCCGGATCGCGTAGCCGCCTTCCGTTGGTGATATGCGTCATTGTCGCGGCGTGGTCACAGTCCGCGTGCAGTCCCGAGTTCAGGGCTTCGTGCGTCGAGATGCGCGCTGAACTCGCCACGCTTTCGCCCGATGCGAGGCAAGCGTGGGACGACATCAGAGAGCTACAAAAGTCGGTTGCGCGTGCGCTGCAGCTCCGTGCCGAGATCGAAGATCGGTGTGGGTAGCCAGACCCTGGAGTGCGCGGGATAGCGCAGATCTGTAGATGGGCTAGCGATGTTCCATGCGCGTGATCGACGTTGCGTCGTGCGCGTCTCACTGGGCAATCTGATGCGCGTGGGCCACCAGGTATCGGTGCGTGCGAGTCGCACGCTGGTGGATGAGTTTGAACGATGGTTTCGCGAGACTGGTGATGTACTCGCACTTGCTCAGCCAACCCCGACAGCCGACTTTGTCGAAGCGCAGTCGCTCCGTCCGGAAGAGTCGCCCGGAGTCGGGAGGTTGCCATTCTTGCTCCTCGCTCGTCGGTCGGACCTCGACCTGGTTGGCACGAGGCTGGTAGCCACACAGGGCTACTACCTGATCGACAAGCTGAGGTCGCCGGTCGTGGAGTTCGGCCCCGGATATGACCCGACGACGGGACTCGCCAGCAACGAGATGGGCGGTCGATTGTGGTTTCCAACGAGCTATTGGAACGACCGTGACGAGCTGGTTCGGCTGCCTGATGAGTTAATCGCTTGGGGAGACCGTCTACTCAGGTGGTTTCGTCGGCACAGACACTCGTCGTAGCACCCAGATCTGCATGATCGCTCGGCACGGTCAATGCAGCCTCGGTGCCCCAGTGGTCGATCTGCGGTCAGCAGAACTCGGCGCCTGCACCGTCCCGGAACTCGCCGAGTGACATGAGCCGACCGGAGGAGATCACGGCGTCCGTCGGCAGTTCCTCGGTCTCGAACACGATCCACGGTTTCTGTCGTGACGTGTTCATCTCCACGAAGTACGCCTTGCCGGGCGACAGGTCGTCGTATGAACCAACAACGACTCCCGCGTCCAGGTTCGAGCCGGTCAGGTCACCGATCTCGGTCAGAAGCACGTCCCCACCGTCGCCAGCCACCTGATCACCGTCGAGTTCGAAGAACCGCAACGAAATCGGCCGCTCACCATCGCAGAGTCGGAAGTATGCAGTTACGTCGCCGTCGACGGCCCCCACCGCTAGTTGGTCCCCGTCTTCGGCCGTTTCATCACACGCGTTGACTCCGACGGTCGCAGACGCCAGTACGACCAGGAGCGGGACGTGCCGAGAAGTTGACATCGATTGACACCTGCTCGAAGTCGAGCCGCTCCGGAGGGTAGCCCACCGCGCTCAACTGCCGGTCGGCGCTCGAACGATCTGCGTTCGAGCCGGTCGTTGCTTCGGGAGCGACGTCACTGGGCAATCTGGGCGGGTGAACGACGACGTCGATCAGGCGGTCCGGCGCCGATATGCCGAGCTGATTGAATCGTTTCTCGACGGGCAGCGAACCGCCGACCAGTTCGTCTCAGACTTCCTCGTTGAATGGAAGCGCGACCGTGATTCCGGCGTCCTGACAGGT
>DASUEW010000212.1:0-5051 GCA_036274875.1 Ilumatobacteraceae bacterium | reverse complement strand
CGCCGAGCCGCGTGCGGCCCGACTCGGTGAATCGGGCGACCTTCATGCGCTCAGCGCCTCCTTGATCTCGGCGAGGTCGGGTGGTTCGACGAAGTCTCGGGGAACGGGCGGGCCCCACGCGTACAGCGACTTGTCGGGCGGCCAGTCGCGGGCGATCCAGGCGTCGTCGTCGCCGATCTGATCGAGGTCGGCGAAGTACTCGGCGAAGTTGCCGGCCGGATCGCGGAAGTACCAGAACAGATTGGAACCGAGGAAGTGCCGGCCCAGCCCCCACACGCTGCGCAGCGGGTCGCCGGTGAGCAGGTGATGTGCGCCACGCCCGATCTCGTCGACGTCGTCGACCTGCCACGACGAGTGGTGGAAGAACGGCACGGGCGAGCTGATCAGACCGACGTTGTGATGATCGGGTGAGCACCGCAGGAAGGCGATGATGCCGGCCGACTCGTCGCTCAGCCGAAAGCCGAGCACGTCGACGAGGAAGCGCTTGCTCGCCGCGATGTCGGGCGTACCCCAGAGCACGTGACCGAGCCGGCGCGGCGCGGCCGGCCCCTCGGCGAAGATCGCCGGAGCCCGATCACCGTCGCGCACCGTGTTGCCGGGACCGTTCATCGGTGGGGTGTCGTTCGGCGATTGCGTGATCCGATCGCGGATGGCGGCGCGGACACGGATGCCGACGACCGGCTCGACCACCGAGATGCTGTGGTCCTCGTGGTTCGTGACGGCGAGATCGTTGGCCGCGGCGGCGCCCGCGATCCGTTCGAGGTCGTCGGGATCGTCGGCCGCGAGCGTCACCTCGACCAGCTGGCGGATGGGACGCTCGACGACATGAAGTTGTTCTCCGCCGTCGCGGCTGGCGAAGTCGCCGGGGGTCAATTCGGTCAGCCCGAACTCGCGGTAGAACTGGCGAGCCTCGTCGACGCGTGGGACGCCGAGCGTCATCGACCCGAGTCCGTGTATCGCCATGGCGCCCCCTCTGGCACTCGTCTGTCGGCAGTGTTCGTCGGCATTGTTCGACGGAGAGCACAGCGTGCCACGGCCGAATCGGCATGTCAACAGGATTTCGATATTGCATCACCATTGCGAAACGATCTAGGATTCGTACATGGCGACCGCCGCTCCGACCCGAACCGAGCAGGTGTACGCCCGCATGCGCGCCGACATCCTTGCCGGCCACTGGACCCCGGGAGCCAAGCTCCCGTTCGCCGAACTGGTAGCGCGATACGGCGGCAGCACCAGCGTCATCCGGGAAGGGCTCACGCGGCTCGTGGAGCAGGGGTTGGTGCAGGCCGAACCGCAACACGGCTTTCGCGTGATGCCGTTGTCGATCAGCGATCTCGTCGACCTCACCACCGCTCGCTGCGAGCTCGAAGGCCTCGTGCTGCGCCTGTCGATCGAAGCCGGCGACCTCGAATGGGAGTCGGCGATCGTCGCCGCCCAGCACACACTCGAACGGACGCCGATGACAGCACGAGCAGGTGAGGCGCAAGACGGTCGGGTCGACGACGATCCGGGAGCGCTGAGCGACGAGTGGCGCGCCGCCCACGCCCGCTTTCACAACGCGCTCATCGCCGGATGCCCGAACGTTCGGTTGCGCACGATGGCGGCGTCGTTGCGCGACGCGGCCGAGCTCTACCGGTCGTGGTCAGGCCCGCTCGGCCACGGCCAGCACCGCGACATCCCGGCGGAGCACGAAGCGATCGCCGAAGCGGCGCTCTCGCGCGATGCCCACCGGGCCGTCGCCGAATTGACGAGGCACCTGCGCCGTACCGCCGACCTGTTGATGGGGCTCGAAACGAGTGGCGCCGGGAGCAACGGCGCAGATGCGCGAGAACCGGCGGCAACGCGCGAAGATTGAGATCGCAAGCACATCGCGAGATGGGCCGTGACGCAACAACAGCTCGATCATGAAGGATCGATCAGGGGAGGGGCACCGATGAGCGAGTCCAACGAGAAGTGGCTGAACGATTGGATGATGAGCCGGCGGCGCCTGCTCGTGTTCGGGAGCTCGGCGGCCGCGGCGGCGTTCCTGGCCGCGTGTGGCGGCGATGACGACGACGGGGGCGGCGACACCACACCTGGCGACACCACCGCGGGCGGCACGACGCCGGGCGACACCACGGCTGCCACCGCCCCGCCCGGGACATCGGGCGACACGACGGCCGGCACCACGGCCGGCACCACGGCGCCGGCTGGCGGCGCCAACGCCGCGCAGTTCGGCGGCGGCGGCGGCGACGGGTCGATCAAGATCGGCTTCACCGTGCCGCTCACCGGTCCGCTGGCGGGCTTCGGTGAGGCCAACGAGTTCATCATGGCGGGCATCGAGTCCCTCGTCGCCGACGGGATCATGCTCGGCGACCAGTCGTACTCGGTCGAGTTCATCGTCAAAGACGTCCAGTCGAACTCCGACACCGCGGCATCGCAAGCGAGCTCGTTGATCCTCGAAGACGGCGTCGACATGATCATCGCCATGGCGACCCCCGAGATGATCAACCCGGTGGCCGACCAATGCGAGGCCAACGGGGTGCCGTGCCTGTCGACGCTGGCGCCGTGGCAGCCGTACTTCTTCCCGCGCGGAGGCGACCCGGCCGTCGGGTTCGAGTGGACGTACCACTTCTTCTGGGGCGCCGAGCAGCTCGTCGGAGTGTTCGTCGACCTGTGGAACTCGATCGAGACGAACAAGGTCGTCGGGTTGCTGTGCCCGAACGACCCCGACGGCAACGCCCTCGCCGATCCGGTCACCGGCTTCCCCGCCGGCGTCGACGCGGGTGGCTTCACGCTCGTCGACCCGGGACGCTTCCAGACCGGCACCACCGACTTCTCGAGCATCATCGGTCAGTTCAAGGAGCAGAGCGTCGAGATCCTGTGCGGTATCCCGATCCCGCCGGACTTCGGGCAGTTCTGGACCCAGGCCAAGCAGCAGGACTTCAACCCCAAGGTCGTCACGATGGCCAAGGCGGTGCTTTTCTCGTCGGCCGTCGAGGCGCTCGGCGACATCGGTGACGGTCTTGCCTCGGAGGTGTGGTGGACGCCGACCCACCCGTTCACCAGTTCGCTCACCGGCGCCTCGGCACAGGCGCTGTCCGACGAGTACACGGAGGCGACGAGCAAGCAGTGGACGCAGTTCGTCGGGTTCGTGCACGCCCTGCTCGAGGTGTGTCTCGACAGCGTCGCCCGCGCCGGGAGCACCGACAAGCAGGCCCTGGTCGACGCGATCGCGGCGACCAACCTCGACACCATCGTCGGTCCGGTCACGTTCGGCCGTGAGGGTCTGCCGAAGAACGTCAGCCCGACACCGCTCGTCGGCGGCCAGTGGCAACAGCAGGAGGCGGGAGCACCGTTCCCGTTCGAGCTGCTCGTGGTCAACAACACGCAGGCACCCGAGATCCCGACGGGCGGCACGATGTTGCCGCTCGAGGCCTGATCAAGCCGCTGTCGTGGCGGCGCTGCTCTCCGTCGACCGGGTGTCGAAGCGGTTCGGCGGCCTGACCGTCGTCGACCAGCTGTCGTTCGAGGTCGCCGAAGGCGATGCCGTGGGGATCGTCGGACCCAACGGTGCCGGCAAGACCACACTGCTCAACCTCGTCGCCGGCGACGTTCGTGCCGACTCCGGCTCCGTGACGCTCGGTGGTGCCGACGTGACGCGCCGTTCGGCAAACGTCCGCTGCCACTTGGGCATCGGGCGGACGTCGCAGATCCCGCGTCCGTTCGATGGCCTCACCGTGTTCGAGAACGTGCTCGTGGGCTCGACGTTCGGTTCGGGTCGAGCCCGGCGGTCCTCGACATCTCGCGCCGTCGAAGCGATCGCCGTCTCGGCGCTCGAGCAGGTCGGGATGCTCGGCCGCGCGAACGCCCCGGCAGGAACGTTGACGTTGCTCGAGCGCAAGCGCCTCGAGCTGGCACGTGCGCTGGCGACCGAGCCCCGACTGCTGCTGCTCGACGAGATCGCGGGCGGGCTCACCGAGGCCGAGGTGCTGGAGCTGGTCGCCACGATCCGCGAGATCCGCCAGGCGGGCGTGGCAGTGGTGTGGATCGAGCACATCGTCCACGCCCTCCTCCGCGTCGTCGACCGGATGATCGCCATGGACTTCGGCCGCAAGCTGATCGAGGGACCACCCGCCGAGGTGATGGCGTCCGACGAGGTGCGCTCGGTGTACCTCGGCGAGGACATCGAAGCGGCAGAGACGACGGCATGACGCTGCTCGACATCGACGGCCTCGATGCCGGGTACGGCGATTTCCAGGCCCTGTTCGGCATCGGGCTGCACGTCGACGAGGCCGAGACCGTGTCGATGATCGGCGCCAACGGCGCTGGGAAGTCGACGCTGCTGAAGTCGATCGCCGGGATGCTCGAGCCGATGGCCGGTGAGATCCGCTATGCCGGCGAGTCGCTCACGGGCGTGCCGGCCAACCGGCGCGTGGCCGACGGCATCTCGCTGGTCCCCGAGGGGAGACGGATCTTCCCCTCGCTCAGCGTCGAGGAGAACCTGCTCGTCGGTGCCCACATCGGTCGCAAGGGCCCGTGGTCGAAGCAGAGGGTGATGGACGCGTTCCCACTGCTCGCCAGGCTGGCGACCCGATCAGCGGCGCGGTTGTCGGGCGGAGAGCAACAGACACTCGCGATCGGGCGCGCCCTGATGGCCAACCCGCAACTGCTGCTCCTCGACGAGGTCTCGCTCGGGCTCGCCCCGGTCGTCGTGAAGCAGGTGTACGAGGCGGTACCGATCATCAAGGAGCAGGGCACGACGATCCTCATCGTCGAGCAGGACGTCAACCAGGCGCTCAAGGTCGCCGACCGCGTGTACTGCCTGCTCGAAGGTCGGATCTCGCTGTCGGGCACGCCGGGGTCGCTCAACAAGGACGACATCACCAGGGCCTACTTCGGTCTCGCCTCGACGAGCTCGACGCCCTCGACGAGCTCGAGGCCCTCGAACGTGGCGACCGACCCGTGACGTGGGTCAACGCGATCGTGCAGGGAATCCTCGTCGGCGGGCTGTACGCGTTGTTCGCCACCGGGCTGTCGCTCGGCTTCGGCGTCATGCGCATCGTCAACCT
>DASUEW010000211.1:0-4408 GCA_036274875.1 Ilumatobacteraceae bacterium | reverse complement strand
ACCGCAACCCCGACCGGTCCACTGATCCGGGCCGAGCCGTCGAAGGCGCCCGATCAGTCATCGTCGGCGCCCGCGCGTATCTCGCCGACGACACCCCGTCGCGGCCGGCGGGGGCGCAGGGAGCGGTGGCGAGATACGCGTGGATCGACTACTACGCGCCGTTGCGCGAGGGCCTGCGCGTCATCAGCCGGCGGATACACGACGCCGGGCACCGAGCGGTCGTCTTCGCCGACGACAACTCGATCGTCGACCGCGAGGTCGCCTATCTCGCGGGCATCGGCTGGTTCGGCAAGAACGCCAACATCCTGATCCCCGGCGCTGGCAGCTGGTTCGTGCTCGGTTGTGTCGTCACCACCGCGGAGTACTCGGTTGCCAAACCATTGGCCGACGGATGCGGGTCGTGCCGGCGCTGCCTCGACGGCTGCCCGACGGGCGCGATCGTGGCTCCCGGAGTAGTCGACGCCAACCGTTGCCTGGCCTGGCTCGTCCAGCAGCCAGGCACCTTCCCACTCGAGCATCGCGAGACGCTCGGCGATCGGTTCTACGGGTGTGACGACTGCCAGACCGTCTGCCCGCCGGCGGTCCGGCACGGACGCCACCACACTGTCGCTCTCGACGACGACGCTCAGGCCTGGGTCGACGTCCTCGATGTGCTCGACTCGTCCGACGAGCAGTTGATCGAGCGGTACGGGCGGTGGTACCTCGCCGGCCGAGATCCGCGCTGGTGGCGGCGCAACGCGTTGATCGTGCTCGGCAACACCGGCGACGCCGCTGACCGGCGGACGGTCGAGACGCTTCACCGGTACGTGGCGGCGCCCGATCCGATCCTGCGGGAGCACGCCGAATGGGCTGCGGTCAGGCTCGGCCTCGACACACCGGCTCGACAATTGCCTCGGTCGGGCGCGACCGACGCGGTGACGGCGTGAAGCACCTGCTGGTCACGAACGACTTCCCACCGAAGATCGGCGGCATCCAGTCGCTGTTGTGGGAGTGGTGGCGGCGGCTGCCACCCGAGTCGTTCGCCGTGCTCACCAGTCCGTACCGCGGTGCTGCCGAGTTCGACGCCGCCCAACCGTTCCAGGTCGCTCGCATCCGCGAGCCGGTGCTCCTGCCACACCCGTTCATGGTGCGCCGCGTCGATGCCATGGCGCGCAAGGTCGGGGCCGAGTTGGTCGTGCTCGACCCGGCGATCCCGCTCGGGCTGATCGGACCGTCGCTGGCGTTGCCGTACGGCGTCGTGCTGCACGGTGCCGAGGTGGCCGTCCCCGGTCGGATCCCGGGTTCGAAGCAGGCGCTCGGCCATGTGCTGCGCGGTGCCAGCCACGTCATCGCCGCCGGGGGATATCCGGCAGCCGAAGCGGAGCACGCCGCCGGGCAGCCGCTGCCGATCACGGTCGTGCCGCCTGGCGTCGACATCGAGCGCTTCCGGCCCCTCACCGACGACGAACGGCGCGCTGCCCGCGAGCACCACGGCCTTCCGACCGACGGCGAGTTGATCGTGTCGATCTCGCGGCTCGTCCCGCGCAAGGGATTCGACACCGCGATCCGCGCCGTCGCCAAGTTGGCCCCGAGCCGGCCCGATCTCGTGCTGGCGATCGCCGGTCGCGGTCGTGACCAGGCGCGGCTCGAGCGGCTTGTCGACGAGCTCGGTGCACCCGTGCGGTTTCTGGGCCGGGTCCCGAACGACGAGCTGCCGGCGCTGTACGGATGCGCCGACTTGTTCACGATGTTGTGTCGCAACCGGTGGGGTGGGCTCGAGCAGGAGGGTTTCGGCATCGTGTTCGTCGAGGCGGCAGCGTGCGGCGTGCCGCAGGTGGCCGGCGACTCGGGCGGCGCTGCCGAAGCGGTGGCCGACGGCGAGACCGGCCTCGTGATGCGCCAACCCGACGACGTCGACGCGGCCGCGGCGGCGTTCGAATCGCTGCTCGACAACGACAGCCGGCGGGCGTCGATGGCCGCCGCGTCGCGGGCCAGGGCGATCGAGGAGTTCTCCTACGACCGACTCGCGGCGCGACTGGGCAAGGCGCTCGAGGTCGGGTGATCGCCAGCGGATCGCGTCAGCGGAACGCGTCGGTGGACATGGGCGCCTGAGGAGCCGGGAACCGCACAGGAAGTCCCTTCGCCGCGACCTGGAACAACGACACCGGATCCGGCAGGCCCCGCAGACGGAACTGCCCGAGGCTCAGAAAGCGCACGCCGTCGGCCGTCACGTCTCGCGCCATCTGACGCGTATCGCCCGACACGAGGATCTGTCCACCGTGTGCGGCCGCGCTGATCCGCGCCGCGGTGTGGACCGGCATGCCGATGTAGTTGTCGTCGGCCAGCGTGGGATAGCCGCTGTGGATCCCGACTCGGACGCGCACGTCGAGGTCGTCGGGCCAGGTGTGAGACCGCAGTTCACGTTGGATCGCCACGGCCGTCTCGACCGCCGAACCAGGACGTTCGAACACGGCGAAGAACTCGTCGGCGCGGGTTTCGACGACGGCGCCGGCGCAGCGCACCGCCGCGTCCTGCAAGATCGTCCGCAACTCGTTGAGCAGCGCGCCGTAGCGGTCGCCGAGTCGATGGAGCAACGCCGTGGACCCTTCGATGTCGGTCAACAGCATCGTGACGAAGCCGTCGGGGAGCTGCACCGGTTCTCGGGCGAGGGCCTGGCCGAGCTCGCGCTCCGATTGGAGTTGGCCAGTGATGAAACCGACCGGCACGATCCCGTACTTCTTGGCGGCGTTCAGCAACCGCTTGCGGGCGCGCTCCCGGGCGCGCTCGTCCTCGAACCTGACCTGACCGAAGCGGGCGAGTGCGTTGCGCACGTGGGCCTCGTCGTTGATCGGCAGCCGTCGCCGGCCGCGGGAGTCCACGTATGCGAACGCGCTGTTCGGGAGGTCGGCTCGCTTCGTCGAGTCGAGCCTGGCCATGCATCGACGCTAACAACCCTCGTGGCGATGGCGAGCTGGCTCGATCGGGAAGATGTGTCGCAGGCGTCACGCCGATGGCATCCTGGCGGGCGATGGATGAAGCGGCCTCGGCCAGCACCGGCGACGGCATCGTGCGTGCGAACGTGGTCGCGACGGCACTGTTCTGCGTGACGGCGGTGTACGCGGCGGTCGTGTTCTCCACGACGGCGCAATGGGTCGGCGCGATCACCGCGATCGCGCTGTTCGCGGTCGGCGTGTTCTCGTTCCTCTGGGCGTACTGGAGCGCGGTGCAGCGCAGCCGGACCGAGGAGATCTCGGTTGCCCAGCTGTTCTTCCTGCTCGGGCCACCGACGCCTTCGCGTGTCCGACGCGCGATGCTGCTGACCTTGTTCGCCCAGGTCGTGATCGCGGTGGCGACGACGCTCGCCCGGCCGGACGGGCCCGACGGCAATCCGGGATCGTCGCTCGCTGTCGGCTTCCTCGTGCCGATGCTCGGGTTCGGTCTGAACGGCCTGTGGGCGGCCGCCCACGGCTCGTTCCTCCCACGGGCCCGACCGCCCGACGAGGCCAGTGGTGGCGGCGGCGTCACCGCTACGGGCGACGCGATCGGGCAGAATGCAGACCATGGCTGAGTCCGCATCCGAGACCATCACGATCGCAGCCGCGCCCGAGTCGGTGTGGGCCATCGCTCTCGACCTCGAGCGGTATCCCGAGTGGGCACACGACGTGAAAGACGTCGTGATCACGCGACGTGACGACCAGGGCCGTCCGCTCGAGGTCGAGTTCAGGACATCGGCGCTCGGGCGCAGCACCCATTACACGCTGGAGTACGACTACAGCGAGGCGCCGGCCGCGCTGGTGTGGCGCATGGTGAAGGGCGACATCCAACGGTCGATCGACGGCGCCTACCACTTCTCACCGACGTCCGACGGCGGGACACAGGTGCGTTACGACCTCGCCATCGAGCTCGTCGTGCCGCTCCCCGGGTTCGTCAAGCGCCGCGCCGAACGGCGGATCCTCAACGCCATCCGAGAGCTCAAGGCGCACGCCGAGGCGTGACCGGCCCGAGTCTGCACGTCGGCATCGACGTCGGCGGAACGAAGTGCCTCGGAGTCGCGCTCGATGCGGAGGGCAACCTGCTGCGCGAGGATCGGCGGCCGACACCGCGCGGGACGGGGAGCGTCGACCGGCTGATCGACACGTTGTTGGAGCTGGCCGGATCGCTCGGGCAGTACGACTCGCTCGGCGTCGGCGTGCCGGGGTTGGTGACCCGTGCGGGTGTGTTGCGCGCCGCCCCCAACCTCGACGGCGTCGCCGACTTCGACGTCGCCGGCCTGCTCGGTGAGCGACTGGGTCATCGCGTCCACGTCGACAACGACGCCACGTGCGCTGCGGTCTCCGAGTGGCTGTACGGCGCGGGCAAGGGAGCGACCGACATGGTGCTCGTCACGCTCGGCACCGGCATCGGTGGTGGCCTCGTGGCGGGCGGCAAG
>DASUEW010000210.1:0-7890 GCA_036274875.1 Ilumatobacteraceae bacterium | reverse complement strand
GCCGCTCGCTAACGTGGCGTCCTGTGCCCCGCCCGGACGCCGTCCCCGCCCCGACCGTTGCGGCAGCCGCCTCCGGTGCCCCGGACGCACGCCGACTCCATTCCAATGGTCGCCGGCTCCATGTCGCTTGCATCATGGACGGAAACGGGCGCTGGGCCAACCGGCGCGGTCGCCCCCGGACCGATGGCCACACCGAGGGCGAGGAGAACCTGGCTCGCATCGTCCGCGTGGCCGTCCGGCGCGAGATCGGTTGGCTGACCGTGTTCGGATTCTCGACCGAGAACTGGGTCCGTCCGCGGGCCGAGGTGCGCCACATCCTCGGTTTGCACGAGAAACTGTTCGGTCGGGTCAACGAGCTCAACGAGTTGAACGTGCGGATCCAGTGGATCGGTCGGCCGTTCGAGTCCTCCGAGGCCCGAACCCCCAAGTACGTGCAACGGGCCATCCGCAAGGCGATCGCCGACACGGCCGGCAACACCGGCATGGTGCTGACCGTCGCGTTCGACTACGGCGGGCACGCCGAGCTGATGTCGGCCGTGCGCGCAGCACGAGCCGCCGGCGGTGCGATCACGCAAGACGCGATCGCCCGCAACCTGTACCTGCCCGAGCTCCCGCCAGTCGACCTCCTCGTGCGCACGAGTGGCGAGCAGCGGGTCTCGAACTTCTTGCTGTGGCAGAGCGCCGGAGCGGCGATCCACTTCTCCGACGCTCCGTGGCCCGACTTCGACGCCGACGAGCTCGACGCCGCCCTGAAGCTCGTTCAATGAGCGAGCGCAGCGAGCACATCTCAAACACGTGCGAGCGCAGCGAGCACATCTCAAACACGTGCGAGCGCAGCGAGCGAATCGACATCGCGTGCGACATCACCGACCCGTCTGTCGCAGCGTTGGACGCGGTGACCGCCACCCTCGATGGCGCCGAGCATCGTCCCGGCCAGCGGGAGATGGCGCTGCGGGTTGCCCAGGCAATCGAGACGGGGCGGCACACGATCGTGCAGGCCGGCACTGGTACCGGCAAGACGCTCGCCTATCTGGTGCCGCTCGTGCTGTCGGGCCGCCGCGTGGTGGTGGCCACCGCCACCAAGGCGCTGCAGGACCAGCTCGCCACCAAGGACCTCCCGTTTCTCGACGAACACCTGCCGGTGCCCTTCGAATGGGCCGTGCTGAAGGGACGGAGCAACTACCTCTGCCTGCAGCGCCTCCGCGAGATCAACGAGTCCGCCGACGGGCAGCTCGAGCTGGACGGGATGGCGTCGAACACGAAGGCCGAGATCAAGCGCCTCGCCCGGTGGGCGGGTGAGTCGCCGACGGGCGATCAAGCCGAGCTCGACTGGGCCCCGTCCGACAACGCGTGGCGGTCGGTGAGCGTCGGCAGCGACGAATGTCCCGGCGCCGATCGCTGCCCACTCGGCCAGCAGTGCTTCGCCGAGCTGGCCCGACGCCGCGCCGGCGCCGCCGACGTGATCGTCGTCAACACCCACCTGTACGGCCTGAATGTGGCGAGCGGTGGGGTGATCCTGCCCGAGCACGACGTCGTCGTGTTCGACGAGGCGCACGGGCTCGAGGACATCATGAGCGACACGGTGGGAGTGACGATCGCCCCATCGCGGTTCGTCGCTCTCGCGGCAGTCGTGCGCAGGATCATCGACGACCCCGCTCTCATCGCCTCGGTCACGGAGCTGGCGGAACTGCTGGGCGACGCGGTCGGACCGCTCGCCGGGCAACGCCTCCCGTCACCACTCCCTGACCAGGTCCGCGAGTTCCTCGGCGAGGCGAGAACGCGGCTCGGCCGGATCAGCGAGGCGCTGACCGCGATCGACACCCAGATCGAGGACGCCAAGCAGCGCAAGCTGCGTGCCCAGACGATGACCGGCCGGCTGATCGAACAGCTCGACGCCGCCCTGGCCGACCACGACGGCTACGTCGACTTCGTGTCCGGCTCCCCTGAGTGGCCGCGCCTCGAGATCGCGCCGCTCGATGTCGGACCGACGTTGCGCAAGGGCGTCTGGGAACACCGCACGGCGATCCTCACGAGCGCGACCATCCCGTCGTCGCTCGCCACGCGTGTCGGCCTGCCCGTCGACGGGACCGACGTCGCCGACGTCGGCAGCCCGTTCGACTATCCGGCGAACTCGCTGCTCTACTGCGCCAGGCACCTCCCCGACCCGCGCTCGGAGAAGTTCCGCCCGGCCGTGCACGAGGAACTGGCCGCACTCATCACCGCCGCCGGAGGACGCACGCTCGCTCTGTTCACGAGCTGGCGGGCGATGGACGAAGCGGCCGCCGCCGTGCGGGCCATGGTGTCCTACACGATCATCACCCAGCGCGACATGCCCAAGCCGGCGCTCGTGCGAGCCTTCGCTGCGGACGACGAGACCTGTCTGTTCGCGACCGCCGGGCTGTTCCAGGGCGTCGACGTCCCGGGATCGACGTTGTCGCTGGTGGTGATCGATCGGATCCCGTTTCCGCGGCCCGACGATCCCCTGCTGTCGGCTCGCCGCGAGCTGCTCGGCCCAGCGGCCTTCGGCCAGATCGACCTGCCGCGAGCGGCGATGTTGCTGGCCCAGGCGTGCGGCCGCCTGATCCGCACCGCGACCGATCGCGGCGTCGTCGCCGTGCTCGATCCCCGGCTCGCCACGGCCCGCTACCGATGGGACATCGTTCGCGCGTTACCACCGATGCGTCGCACGCGGCATCGAGCGGAGGCCGAGGAGTTCCTCCGAGCGCTGGTCCCTGAGGCAGTCGCCGACTGACTACCGTCGGACCACGATGGAACCCAGCGCTGATCAGGTCGTCAGGCTCCGTGTCGACGCCGGGGTCGCCACGATCACGCTCGACTCCCAGCACAACCGCAACGCGCTGTCTCGCCAGCTCGTCGCCGAGCTGGGTCAGCGACTCGACGAGATCGAATCGACCCGAGGCGTCCGCGTCATCGTGCTGACGAACGCCGGACCGGCGTTCTGCGCGGGCGCCGACCTGAAGGAGCGCTCGAGCGAGAAGCCCGACTCCTCACCGATGGTCCGCGTCCTCGAACGGCTGATGGACGCGGAGCAGCCCACCGTTGCCGCCGTCGACGGTGCCGTGCGCGCCGGTGGCATCGGACTGATGGCGTCGTGCGACCTGATCGTCGTGCACCGGTCGGTGACGTTCGCCCTGACCGAGGTCCGTATCGGCGTGGCACCGGCGATCATCTCGGTGCCGATCCTGCAGCGGGTCCCGCCGAGCCGGATCGCCGCCGCGATGCTGACCGGTGAGGCGTTCGACGCCGACGAGGCACGCGCGATCGGCCTGATCACACACGTCGCCGATGACGTCTCGGCAGCGACCGCCGAGCTCTGCAAAGGGATTATCGCTGGGGCGCCGCGGGCCGTCGCCGAGACCAAGCGGCTGCTCCACCGCGTCCCCGGCCTCGACCGCTCGAGGGCGTTCGAGCAGATGCGGGCGCTCTCCGACGAGCTGTTCAGCGGCCCGGACGCCGCCGAGGGCATGGCAGCCTTCCGCGAGAAGCGCACGCCGACCTGGACGACCTGAACGACCTGAACGTCGCCCCAAACCCCGGAACTGTCTGCTTCAGATTGCCCGTGGCCGCCATCTGAAGCAGACAGAACGGGATTTTCCGCGTCAGAAGGGGCTGAGGCCCATCCGGTTGCGGACGCTCACCATCTCTCCGACGTGGGTGTGGCCGTGGCCGATGCACTCCCACTGCACGAACCACCCGACCGGCTTGTCCGTCCACATGTCGTGCAGCCAGTCGGCGTCGGCGCGTCCGATCCCCACTAACTCCGACAACCCGCTCGACGCCGCCGGCACGGTGTCGAGCACGCCGAGTTCCACGTCGGCGAGCCACTCTGCGGTCCGGGCGTGCACGTCGCGTACGTACTGCACCAGCGCGGTCGGATCGACGGCGGCGACCGTGCCATCGATCTCGGCTTCACCCATGCCGACGAAAGGCGTGACACCGGCCAGGCCGAGCGCGTGGCGCCGCGCCGACATCACGGGATCGACGCCGCGGGCGACGGCGAGTGCGACGTCCTGGTGATACCAGGCGTGCAGCACGCCCCAACCGATCGAGTTCCCACCGCCGTCGACCCGTTCGGGCCATCGATCGGGCGGCACCCGGTCGAGCACTTGGCGTTCGAGTCGCTGCAACGACGTGGCATGGTCGGCCAGCACCCACGATCGCAGATCCATGCGCTCACCGTGCCACATTCTCGCCGAACTGTCTGCTCCAAGTGCAGCGACGCTTCGGATGAAGCAGACAGTTCGGGGGATTCAGCCGATCAGGCGGTAGCCGATGCCGCGGGCGGTGACGATGAGGCGGGGATCGTCGGGCTGATCCTCGATCTTGACCCGGAGACGGCGGACGTGGGCGTCGACGAGGCGAGAGTCGCCGAGGTACTCGTACCCCCACACCCGTTCGAGGAGCTGGTCGCGCGACAGCACGGCGCCGACGTGGTCGGCGAACTCGCACATCAGCCGGAACTCGGTCTTGGTGAGGCTGAGCTCCTTGCCGGCCTTCAGGACGATCCCCTGCTCGCGGCGTAGCTCGACGTCGCCGAACCGTGTCGCCCGGGGCGTCGTCGCCGACTCCTGGCGATGCACCCGTCGCAGCAGGGCCCGGATGCGGGCCGCCAGCTCCTTGGGCACCACCGGCTTGGTCACGTAGTCATCGGCGCCAGCTTCGAGGCCGGCCACCATGTCGTGGGTGTCGGTCTGGGCGGTGATGATGATGATCGGCACGATGCTCGCGGCGCGCAGCGACCGGCAGACGTCGAACCCCGACATGTCGGGGAGGCGCAGGTCGAGCAGCACCAGATCGGCCTCGTGCTGGGCGAACTCAGCCAGCCCCTCGGAGCCGTTGGCGGCCTCACGCACCTCATAACCCTCGTCCTCGAGCGCCAGACGGAGAGCCAGCCGGATGGCGTCGTCGTCCTCGATGAACAGCAACGAGTGCACAGTGTGTTCATTCTGCCTCACCTGGCGTTTGTTACCGAAAACGCACAATCCCATCGTCCGCCCGTCACACGGGCCGGTCACGATTACAGCTGTTCACGCTGCCCCGGTGAGGTGCCTTCCTCCCCCTGGTGCCTCACCGGCAGCGCGACCCTCCCGCACACCGTCGATCCACACGCGTCGATCCACACGGTCGGACGTGGACGCGCAACACTGTCGCCGTGGCCGATCGACGTTCGCTGCGCCTGAGCACTCGGGTCACGCTGTTCTTCGGGCTGATCGCGCTGCTCGCCGGCCTGAGCCTCACCGCGCTCAGCTACACGTTCGCCCGCAACTCGCTCGTCGACCAGCGCGCCTCGACCGCCCGGTCACAGGCGGTCAGTCACGCCAACCAGCTGGTCGCCGTGCTGGACCAGCCCGACCAGACAACTGCCAGGATGCAGAACCTCACGATCGAGAGCGGCGGGTACGCCTTCCTGACTCGGCCTCGCCTCGCCACCCCCGTCGGGTTCAACGAACGGTCCTTCCCCGACGAGTTGGTCGCGGCGGTCGAATTGGGTCAGGCCGGGCGACAGCGGTTCATCGGCGACAACGGTGAGCCGTACCTCGCCGTCGGCATCTACATCGGAGCGTACGACACCGGGTACCTCGAGGCGTTCCCGCTCAGGACGACCGAGCGCACGCTGACGGTCGTCCTGACGACGCTGATCGTCGGCGCCGTCGCCGCCACCGTCTTCGCCACGTTCTTCGGATGGTCGACGAGCCGCCGCCTGCTTCGGCCGCTGAGCCGCGTCGCCGACGCCGCCGGCGAGATCGCGTCGGGAGGGCTCGGGGCTCGGCTCGAACCGGCGAGCGACCCTGATCTCGCCCGTCTTGCGAGGACGTTCAACGACATGGCCGACGCCGTCCAGACGAGGATCGAGCGCGAGGTTCGCTTCGCGTCCGACGTCAGCCACGAGCTCCGATCGCCGATCACCGCCCTGTCGGCGGCGGTCGAGGTGCTCGACGCCCGCCGTAGTGATCTCCCTGACCGGACGCAGCAGGCCCTCGACGTCGTCGTCAGCCAGATCCGCCGGTTCGACGACATGGTGATCGATCTGCTCGAGTTGTCGCGGATCGACGCCGGCGCGACCGATCTGCACACCGAGACCGTCGACCTCGCCGAGTTCTGCGATCGGGTCGCGCACCGCTTCGGCTACGGCGGGCTGCGGATCGACGTGCATCGCCGCGCACCCCACCTCGCCGTGATCGACCGGGTCCGGTTCGAACGCATCCTCGGCAACCTGCTCGAGAACGCGAAGGCGCACGGTGGCGGACCACTGCGGATCTCGATCGAACCCGGCGGAGGCAAGACTGTGCTGATGGCGGTCGAGGACGACGGACCAGGTGTCGCCGTTGGCGAGCGGACACGGATCTTCGAGCGCTTCGCCCGCGGGAGCGCCGCCAGGCAACGGGTCGGGACCGGCCTCGGCCTGGCCCTCGTGTCCGAGCACGCCCGTGCCCTCGGTGGCGAGGCCTGGGTCGAGGAACGCCCAGGAGGTGGGGCCCGGTTCGTGGTGCGGCTCCCGGCAGAGGTCGAGCGGTGAAGGTCGAGCGGTGAAGGTCGAGCGGTGAAGGTCGCGAGAGCGGTGAGGATTGCGAGAGCCTGTTCGGTGAGCGCGATGTCGTTCGTGCTGGTGGCATGCGGGCTCGGCGACAGCGGGTTCGAGGAGCTCCGTGACGACGACGTGCTCGCGATCGCCAACACGACGACCACGACCACGACCACGACGACGACCACGACCATCCCCGTCGTCGCGTCGAGCCTCCCTGGCGCGACGACGACCACGATCATCACCACGACCACGACCCCGATCCAGACCCAGCCGATCGAGTTCTACTGGGTCGTCGACTCCAGACTCGTCGACGACGCCCGGCTCCAGAAGCAGACCATCCCGCTCTCGGAGCCGACGGTGGAGCTGTTGATCTTTCGGCTGGAGCAGGGCCCTCCGGCGGGCGAGGCGAGCGTCGGCCTCGACACCAAGGTCCGCGACGGCCTCGTGCTCGACGTCGATGTCGTACGCGGCATCGCGACCGTCGATCTCGACGGTGAGGTCGTCGACGCCATGTTCCCGGGCGACCCACCGCTGGCGATCGCCCAGATCGTGCTGACCCTGACCCGCTTCCAGGGCGTCGGCCAGGTGCTGTTCACGCGTGACGGTCTCTCGTTCGGACCGCCCCTGCCGCCCAACGACGTGCTCGCCGAAGACGGCCGACCGGTGGCGTTCGAGGACTTCGAGATCCTTCTCGCGGGCGGTCCGGTCACGACTTCGACGACGACGACCGAAGCGCCGCCCGCCACCGGTACATCGCCGGACACCGATCCGAGCGGTACGCAGCCATAGTGCACGGTCGGGACGCCACCGAGCCGATGGCCCTGAGACCCGGCTCAGTATCCGAGTCGCTCGACCCGGTCGGGGCGGCGTTGCCAGTCCTTGTCGACCTTCACGCGTAGCTCGAGGTACGCCCCAGGTGGCAATTGCGCTCTGGCGCGCTCACCGACCTGCTTCAACACGTTGCCACCCTTGCCGATCACCATCCCCTTTTGGCTCTCGCGCTCGACGATGATGTCGCATCGGATGCGCGGCCACTCCCACTCCGACACGCGCGTGGCGATCGAGTACGGCAGTTCGTCCCGGGTGACCGCGAGCAGCTGTTCGCGTACGAGCTCGGCGACCCATTGCTCCTCTGGCATGTCGCTGATCGCGTCGTCGGGGAAGTACTTCGGTCCCAGGGGGAGGCGCGACGTGAGATGGTCGACGAGCGGCTCGACACCGTCGCCCGTGACCGCCGAGACCGGGAAGTAGGCCTCGGCGCCGAGGCCACCGGCGGCCCCGAGCATTGCCACCACCTGGTCCTTGCTCGCCGCGTCGGTCTTGTTGACGATCACGACCGCCTG
>DASUEW010000209.1:0-9560 GCA_036274875.1 Ilumatobacteraceae bacterium | reverse complement strand
CGTCGATCGTGCGCAACCGCTCGAGCACGGCGACACCGATCTGAGCGCTCGTCACCTCACCACCGTCGAGACGCATCTCGTCTTCGACCGCGAGGGCGAGTTGGTCGATGCGCGCCTCGTCGACGGCCCGGCCCTTCGATGCGGCCGCGACGCCCTGGGCGATCTTGGTGCGGTCGAACGGCCGGCGCGTCCCGTCGGACTTCACGACGACGAGGGGCACCTCGTCGACGCGCTCGAACGTCGTGAAACGATGGCCGCACGACAGGCACTGGCGGCGGCGGCGCACCGCCGCGCCTTCCTCGGCGACGCGAGAATCCACGACCTTCGTCTCGTCAGCCTGGCAGGCCGGGCAGTACACGGCCGCCAGCGTACCCATCAGCCGACGAGTGCCGGAGAGCGGCGGTACGAGCAGCGACGCGGGGCGACGCAACGACGAACCCGAACGCGTCGTTCAGAACTGGAGACCCGGTTCGGCGGCGGCGGCGTCAGCCGCTTCACCGCCGGTCATGTCTACGGCAGTCTGATCGCTTGACCGACCTGGATCGACGGCCCGTCGTTGAGGTTGACCAGCGTGTCGAGGTACCGGTCGAACCCGATCTCGCCATGGAAGCGCTCGGCGATCGACCACAACGTGTCGCCGACCTCGGCGACGACGACAGCGCGGACGGGTGCCGGCGTGGCTCCGGCGGCGGAGGCAGGCACGCCTCCGGAGCCAGCCAGCACGTCGTGGGCCGCGACGCCGCAGGTGGCGAGCAGCCCGACGAGGAGCCCGGCGGCGACCGCCCGGCGACGCCCGTACGCGGGTGCGGCGGTAGCGGCCGGCGTACGTCGGGAGGTCACGTACAACCCGGTCGGGGCCAGCGTGGTGGTCATCCGGGCTCCTCGGTTGGGGGATCGTGGTGGGGATCGGGTACGGGGGCTGAAGGGAACACTCGTACGGCAAACAGTTGTACCCAAACAGTTGTACGACAAACGGGTGTTCGTTGTCAAGCGGGGTGATTGGCCGCCACCTTTCGGTCCTGAAGGCGAGGCCCGGGCATCGCGCCGAACAGGTGTTTGACTTCGGATGCGAACGCCCGTACGATGGACTCATGGCAGAGACCCTGATCACCGCCCGCCAACGTGAGATCCTCGACTTCATCGAGAGCCAGATTCGGACGCGCGGCTATCCACCTTCGGTCCGCGAGATCGGCGAGGCCGTCGGCCTGACGTCGCCGTCGACCGTGCACTCCCACCTCAACACACTCACGCGCCTCGGGCATCTCCGGCGTGATCCGTCCAAGCCGCGCGCCATCGAGGTTCGCTGGGATTCGAACTCAGGTGTCGTGATGGAGCGCCGACCTGTCCGCCACGTCCCACTCGTCGGCGACGTGGCAGCCGGTACCGACGTGCTCGCTCAGGAGAACGTCGAGGAGTTGATCCCCGTACCGGCCGACTTCACCGGCGAGGGCGAGCTGTTCATGCTGCGGGTGCGTGGCGATTCGATGGTCGAGCTCGGCATCCTCGATGGCGACTACGTCATCGCCGTTCAGCAACCGATCGCGAACAACGGCGACGTCGTCGTGGCCGGTATCCCGGGCGGTGAGGCGACGGTGAAGACCTATCAGCGCAAGGGCTCCAAGATCAGCCTCGTCCCGGCCAACGCCTCGATGTCGCCGATGGAGTTCGAAGCGGACGAGACGACGATCTATGGCCGGGTCGTCACCGTGATGCGCCGCCTCTGAAGTCGCCTTCGCCTTCGCCCTCGTCGTCCTCGCCCGGCGCGCCGTGCGTACCTCGCTCATGGGGTGACGGCTCCGGTGGTGCTGTCGGCTCGATCGGCTCGGAGAGCGGTGCCGCGGGAACGGTCGGCATCCCTGGCGGCGCGAACACCTGCGGCGGCGCGAACGGGCTCGGGGCCGGCTCGCCAGCCGGCATCTGCGGATCCCACTGCGGACGGTGCCCGGGCGCCGCGACCGGTGGACCGACCTGCACCCCCGCCGACCATTGGTCGGGCCCCGACGGCGCCGGCATCCGTGGAGTCAGAGGTGCCTGCATGGTCGGCGGCGCCGTCGGCAACGGCACCCCGACCGGCCACCGGGGCTCCGCGGTGTACACCGTGGCGATGCGCCGTGCTCGTCGACCACGACGCACGCCCATGAGGACCAGCAGGAGTCCGAGCACGACGCCCGCGATCGCCGATGCGAGGGCGCCGATCCTCATCACGTTGGCGACGTCGGCGGGATCGCGTCCGACCGCGACGACGAAGTCGTCACCATCTGGCGACTCGACGGTTACCACGTAGTCCCCGGTGGACTCGATCTCGACCTGGCGCGTCGCCGTCCCGGCGAACGAGTCGTCGAGCGAGTAGGTGAACTCGTCGCCGAGCCGGTCGAGCTCGATCTGGTTCCCGTCGCCGTCCGTCAGCGTGATCGTGACCCGCGGTGCGTCGTCGATGTCGCGGGAGTACTCGTCGTCCGGGATCTCGCAATCACCGTCGAGCGCGTCGAGCCTGCCGAGGTGCTCGATGTACACGTAGAACGTCCCGGTGTCGCTGAACGACAGGGTCGTGTCGCATCCCACGGGCGCACGCGCGAGATCCCTGATCGCGTCGTCGTGGCGCTGTCGCGACAGCACGTACAGCACGACCGCGCCGGCGACGCCCGCAAGCAGCACGAGCAGCCCGAACAGGACCGTTCCGCGCCCTGTTCGCTTGGTCGCCATCGGTGCGTCTCCTCGCCGCGATCGTGTCAACCGAGCCCGAGCCGCGCCGCGACCAACTCGATCTGTTCGTCAGGTTGTACCACGGCAACGCGCACGAACTGTGCTCCCCCTGCTCCGTAGAAGTCGCCGGGGCTCACCAGGGCACCCCCCTCGGCGGCGAGACGCTCCGTGAATTCCCACCCATCGCCGGCGTCGAACCACAGGTAGAAGCCACCGGCCGGAAGCGGGATCTCGCACCCCGACCAGCGTCCGAGCACGTCAGCGAGTCGCTCGAGGCGCCGCAGGTAGCGCTCGCGCTGGACGGCGACGTGGTCGTCGTCATCGAGGGCCGCGACTCCGGCCGCCTGCGACGGGCCCGGCGCCATCAACCCGACGTGCTTGCGGATCTCTTGGAGGTAGTGGACCAGCTCGGCATCGCCCGCATAGAAGCCGATCCGGACGCCCGCCAGGTTCGATCGCTTCGAGAGCGAGTGAACGGCGACGACACCGTCAAGGCCGTGTTCGAGGATCGTGCGAGCACGAGCGCTCCATGTGAACTCGACGTAGCACTCGTCGGAGAACACGGGCACGTCGTGCGACCGCCCCCACGTGGCTGCCTCCGACAGGTCGTCGAGCGCGCCGGTCGGGTTGCTCGGGCTGTTGACCCAGAGGGCCAACGCGCGATCGGCATCGGCCGCGCTGATCGCGGCGAGATCGAGCAAGCCGCCAGCCGTGGGGGGCACCGGCACCGCCCGGCAACCGGCCAGGATCGCGCCCATCTCGTAGGTCGGGTAGGAGACGGCTGGGTAGAGCACAGTGTCTCGGTCGGGCCGCCTGAGCCGTAGCCATTGCGGCAACGTCCCGACGAACTCCTTGGTGCCGACGCACGCGCCGATCTGAGCGACCGGGACGGCGACGTCGAAGCGACGCCCCATCCATCGCTGAGCCGCGGTGCGGAGCTCGAGCGACCCGATGCTCGGCGGATAGCCGCGTTCGGCACCCGACGAGCCGAGTGCGGCGATCACCGATGCCGGCGGCGGATCGACCGGGGTGCCGATCGAGAGGTCGACGAGCCCTCCGTCGAGCCGCTCGGCGAGCGGCTTGAACCGGTCGAGGCGGTCGTACGGGTACGGAGGCGGCACGAAGCCGGCACGGTCGGTGATCGACGCCATGTGGGCTCCAGCCTGGCCGGATCAGCCGGCCGGCGCCACCACGAACTCCGCCAGCCGACCGGTCGACGCGTCCGAGAGTCGGGCGCGAATGCGCATCACGTCGGCCTCTTCGGTCGTGGAGACCACCTCACCTTCGCGGTGGACCGCCGCGAGCACGTCGCCTCGCTCGTACGGCACGACGAGCTCGACGATCGCGGTTCGCTCACGAAGCCGATCGCCGAGCACCAACAGGAACTCCTCGATGCCCTCCCCTGTGACGGCGCTGACGGCGACGGACCCAGGGTGCTCGGCCGCGAGCTCCTTGGCGGGACCAGGTGCGAGGTCGGCCTTGTTGAACACGAGCAACTCGGGCACCTGATCGGCGCCGATCTCGCGTAGCACCTCGCGCACGGCGGCGATCTGCCCGTGCGGGTCGGCGGCGCTGGAGTCGACGACGTGCACGAGGTAGTCGGCCCGGGTCGCGACCTCGAGCGTGCTCTTGAACGCCTCGACGAGCCCGTGCGGCAAGCGGCGTACGAAACCGACCGTGTCGGTGAGCAGGATCGGTACGCCACCGGGCAGCGCCAGCCGGCGGGTCGTGGGGTCGAGCGTGGCGAACAGCCGGTCTTCGACGAGCACGCCCGCTTGGGTCAGGTGGTTGAGCAGGGTCGACTTGCCGGCGTTGGTGTAGCCGACGATGCTGACCGACGCGAGGCCGCTCGCGGCCCGGCTCTTGCGCTGCAACGACCGCGTGGCCTCAAGATCCTTCATGTCCGACTCGAGCTTGGTGATGCGGCGCATGATGCGCCGGCGATCGACCTCGAGCTTGGTCTCGCCGCTGCCGAACCGGGCGCCGACACCGCCACGCTGCTGCGACAACTTCGCCGTCGCGCCCCGCCGTAGTCGAGGAAGCCGGTAGCGGAGCAGGGCCAGCTCGACTTGCGCCTTGCCCTCGAGCGTGTGGGCGTTCTGCCCGAAGATATCGAGGATCACCGCGGTTCGGTCGATCGCGGTGCGGCCGAGCAACTTCTCGAGGTTGTACTGCTGGGCCGGCGCCAACTCGTTGTCGAACACGACCGTGTCGGCGTCGACACCGACACAGATCTGGCGCAGCTCCTCGGCCTTGCCCTTGCCGATGAACCACGTGTGATCCGGCGCATCGCGTCGTTGCACGAGGCGCGCCACCTCGTCGGCGCCCGCCGTGTCGACGAGGAGGGCCAGCTCGTCGAGGCTCGCCTCGGTCTGCTCATCGGTCGTACCCGGCAGCGTGACCCCGACGATCACGATGCGCTCCCTGACCGAGCGGTCGATGAGGGAACTACCGAGGGCTTCGTTGTACGGGGTGCTCACGTGATGTCGATCTCGATCTCGATTCGTGCGACATAGGTCGCCGGTCCGGTGAGTTCCGTCCGACCCGTCGTACGGTCGACCGCCACTTTGGCACTCCCGCCGTCCATGTGCACGACGATTTCCGGGAGGCTGGCCGGGACCAGGCCCCACTGCAGCGCGGCGAACGCCGAGGCGACGGCGCCCGTCCCGCATGCCTCGGTCACACCGGCGCCCCGCTCGTGGACACGCATGGTGATCGCGTTCGGCTCGGGGCCGGCCTCGACGATCTCGAGGTTGATGTGCGGCACGAGCGATCCGAGGTGGACCAGGTCGACCGCTTCGACCGCGTCGACACCGACGACGCTGTGCGGATTGCCGACGCTGAGATGGGCGACCGGGCGATCGGGATGGCAGCCGAGCTCGCCCCACCCCACCGGCTCGTCGAGTGGCTCGACCGAGCCCATCGCGACCGACGCCTCGATCGTGTCGGGGTCGGCGGTCGCCGAGAGCGTCACCCGCCGCTCACCAGCGTCGGTGAGGATGCGCTGTGGCTCGAAGTCGCCGCGGCGACTGGCGAGCGCCTGCGCGAAGCAGCGGATGCCGTTGCCGCTCATCTCGGCCCGCCCGCCGTCGGCGTTGAAGAGGATCATCTGGGCCGCGTATCCCTCGACCGACTCGCCGACGATCAAACCATCGGCACCGATGCCACGGCGCCGGTCGCAGACCTGCCGGGCGAGCGCAGCCAGATCAGACACCGGTGGGTGAAACGTCACCAGGAAGTCGTTGCCGAGCCCATGGTGCTTGGTGAACGCGAGCCTGGTCGTCGTATCGGGTTCCGTCTGAGTCGTCGTCTGAGTCATCGTGCGAGTGCGTCGAGTACGGCCGGCAACGCCTCGGCCACCGGATCCGCTTCGATGTCGATCCAGCGTACGCGCGGGTCGCGGCGGAACCACCGTTCCTGACGGACGGCGAGCTGGCGGGTGCCGGTGACGATCGCGGCGACCGCGGCGTCGAGCGTGCAGCGCCCCTCCACGTGATCGATGAGCTCCTTGTAGCCGAGGGCCTGGTGGGCGGTTCGGGCGATCGGTCGTTCCAACAGCGTCCTGACCTCGCCGACCAGCCCGGCGTCGATCATCGCCTGGACGCGCCGCTCGATGCGCCGCGCCAACACCTCGCGCGGCCAGCGCAGGCCGAGCTGCGCGATCGGGCTCGGCGGATAGACGTCGAGCCCCGGGCCGAACGAGCTGAACGGCCGTCCGCTGCCGATGCAGACCTCGAGCGCCCGTACGACGCGGCGCGTGTTCGTCGGCTCCATCCGGGCGGCGGCGACCGGATCGAGCGCCTCGAGCCGGGCGTGGAGAACAGGAGTACCGACTCGGCCGGCGTCCTCGTCGAGCTCGGCACGGATGTCGGGCCACTGCCCGGGGAGCTCGATGTCGTCGATCACCACCCGGTGATACAGGCCGGTGCCCGCGACGAGCAGTGCGCGTTTGTCGCGTCGCGCGATGTCGTCCAGCGCCTCCCGTGCCGCGGAACGGAACTCGGCGACCGCGAACTCGACACCGGGATCGACGATGTCGATGAGGTGGTGACGGACGTCGGCCTGATCGGCAGGGGTCGGCTTGGCGGTGCCGATGTCCATGCCGCGATAGACCTGCATCGCGTCGACCGACACGATCTCCACGTCGCCGACCTGGCGGGCGGCCGCCATCGCTACCGCCGACTTGCCCGACGCCGTCGGACCGAGCACCGCGACGCAGTGCGGCCGCCGGCCCGACGTCACAGCGCGGCGACCGGAATTCGCAACTTGTGGCTCGGTTCGGCCACGACGTCGACGACCGAGCCGTGCAGGTGGTGCGGCGCGGCGCGCGTGATCTCGACCGTCGCGTAGCTGCCTGTTCGCAGCGGGACGTCGGGACGGAAATGGACGAGCTTGTTCTGTCGCGTCCGGCCCGAGGTAACCGTCGGGTCCTTCTTGCTCGGACCCTCGACGAGCACTTCCTCGACCCGCCCGACCCGCGCCTCGTGCTTCGCCAGCGCCGAGCGCTCCACCACGACGCGGAGCCGCGCGAACCGCTCCCCCGCTACCGCTGGATCGACGAACGCGGACGTCATCGTCGCCCCTTCGGTGCCGGGCCGCGGCGAGAAGATGAACGTGTAGGCGTAGTCGAACTCGGCCGCGGCGACGACTTCGAGTGTGCGTTCGAAGTCGTCGTCGGTCTCGCCGGGAAAGCCGACGATGATGTCGGTCGACACCGCCAGGTCGGACACGGTACGGCGGGCTTCGGAGAGCCGATCGAGGTAGCGCTGCGCCGTGTACCCGCGGTGCATCGCCGACAGCACGCGATCGCTGCCGGACTGCAGGGGGTAGTGCAGGTGTTCGCACACCGAGGCTGTGTCGGCCATCGATGCGAACGTCTCGGGCCGCATGTCCTTGGGATGCGGGCTCGTGAACCGGACGCGTCGGATCCCGTCGACGGCACCGACCACACGCAGCAGATCGGCGAACAGCGGCCGCGCGCGAGCCGAGGCGTCGCCGCCGTTGCGCGCTGCGAGTTGCAGATCACGCCCGTAGCTGTTGACGTTCTGACCGAGAAGAGTGACCTCGGTGACTCCTTCGACGGCGAGTGCCTCGACCTCGGCCACGACGTCGTCGAAGGGACGGCTGATCTCGGCGCCGCGCACGGCCGGGACGATGCAGAACGCGCACTTGTTGTCGCAGCCGATCTGGATCGTCACCCACGCGTTGTAGCTCGTCTCGCGGCGAGCGGGCAGCGCCGACGGGAACATCGCCTGGTCGTCGATCACCGCTTCGTCGAAGATCTCTGTGATCGGACCCCGCGTCCGCGCCGCGGTGACGAGCACGGCCGTGCGGTGGACGTTGTGGGTGCCGAGCACGACGTCGACATACGGCGCCCGGTCGCGGACGGTGTCGCGGTCCTTCTGGGCCAGGCATCCCGACACCACGATCTGGCGGTCGTCGCGCTCGCCCTTCCACGCCTTGAGGTGGCCGAGGTTGCCGTAGAACTTGTTGTCGGCGTTCTCACGGATGCAGCACGTGTTGAGCACGACGACGTCGGCGTCGTCCTCGGAGACGGCTGGCAGGAGCCCGTCGGCCTCGAGCAAGCCCGCGATGCGCTCCGAGTCGTGCTCGTTCATCTGGCACCCGTAGGTGCGCACGAGGTAGCGCCGCGTCACACCGCACGAGGCTAGTGGCACGCCGTGACGATCGATTTGGGCGATCGATCTGCGAGCATTCGCGGGTGGAGACGTGTGCGGTGTGCGGGTTCGTCTGGGACGACGTGGCGGACGCCGAGGTCGCGTCTCGCATCCGGGCGGGCGCCGAGATGCTCGCCCGCCTCCTGCGCAACGCACCGGATGTCGCCAACACGCGGCCGACCCCTGACAGGTGGTCGATGCTCGAGTACGGCGCACACGTGCGCGACGTGATGCTCGTGCTGCGCGATCGCTTCGTGGTCGGCGTCGTCACCGACAACCCGGGTTTCACACCGATGTACCGCGACGAGCGGGTCGCGCTCGGCATGTATGCGGGCGAGGAGGCGGTGGTGTTGGCGACCGAGGTCGAAGCAGCAGCGGCACTACTCGTGCGCATGCTCGAGGCGCTGTCGCCCGAACAACTCGACCGGACGTGCCAGTACGGCTACCCGGGGCCGAGCACTCGGACGCTCCGATGGATGGCAGCACAGGCGGTGCACGAGATCGAGCACCACCTCGGCGACGTCGAGCAGAACCTCACGCTGGTTGCTGACTGACCAGGTCCCTCCTGGTGCGCCCCGGCTAACGTGCGCGGCGATGATCGCGACCATCGACTCGGACGGCTATCGCATCGTGATGATGCTGCACATCCTGAGCGCCGTCGTGGCGTTCGGACCGATCTTCCTGTACCCGACGCTCCACCGCGCCGGCCAGTCGGCGACGATCGCCAAGCTCCACCTGCGCATGTCGCTCCCGGCGCTGGGACTGCTGTGGGTGCTCGGGATGGCACTTTCCGGCATGTCCGATGACGTGTACAAGGTGTCGCAGACGTGGCTCGTGCTGTCGATCGTCAACTGGGTGATCCTGATCGCGGTGAGCTGGTTCCTCATCCGCCCCTCGCTCACCGATGCGAGCGAATCCGCGCGGTCGAAGCTGGCGATGGGCAGCGGCATCACGCACCTGCTGCTGGTGTTCGGCCTCTACCTGATGATCTTCAAGCCGGGGCTCTGACGACGCCGGACTCGTCGATCTCGAAGTGCGGGTTGTGGGCGAGCTCCCACAGGTGCCCGTCGAGATCGGCGACGTAGGACACGTATCCACCCCAGAACACCTCGACCGGCGGTTTGACCGGTGTGGCGCCGGCCGCCACCCACTCGGCAAACGCGGCGTCGACGGCGTCGC
>DASUEW010000208.1:0-5029 GCA_036274875.1 Ilumatobacteraceae bacterium | reverse complement strand
GACCGCCGTGGTCTCCGGGGGCGCGGTTTCCTCGGCCGCTGCCGTATCCTCCGGCGCTTCCGTGCCTGCCGGCGCGTCCGTGCCCACCGCCTCTGTTGCCGCTGGTGCCTGTGTCGCCTCCGCTGGTGCTTCTGTCGCCTCCGCCTCTCGCTCCGCCGCTGTCGCCTCCGTGTCCGCGGTCGCAAAATCCGCGTTTTCGAAGCGCCCCCCGTCGGAACTGGTCAGCACGCCGCTGGCCACGATCAGCGCCACCGCCGCGGCGCCGACGCCGCCGACCAGCGCGCTGCGCTGACGGCGCGCACGTTGCTCGCGCCGGCGCGTTCCCTCGCGGATGGCCTCGGCGCGGATCCGCTCGGTCGGGATCGGCGGCAGGTCGTCGCGCCAGCTGCTCATCGTGTGGTTTCCTTGCCGCGGTCGAGGAGCCGTCCGAGCTTGGTGACGGCTTCGTGGGTTGCGTCCTTCACCTTCGATTCCGTCAGTCCGAGCCGGCCGGCAGTCTCCTGCACGCTCTGGTCGAAGTAATAGCGCCACACGAGCACCTGTTGTTGGCGCGCCGAGAGGCGGCCGAGGGCGTGAGCCAGCTCGTCGGCGTCGGCGACGCGTTGTTCGTCGCCGGGTATCTCAGCCACGGTCCGGGCCGCGTCGGGTCGACCGGCGCGCTGTTGCTGGCGGGTGAGCTCGAGCGCGACGTGGAACGCAGTGGTGGTGGTCCACGCCTCGAGGTTGGGATGGGTGCGGATGCGGTCCCATGCGGCGTAGGCGCGGGTCAGCGACTCCTGGGCGACGTCCTCCGCGAACGTCGCATCGCCGCCACGGAAGCGGTAGCCGACGTTGTAGGCGACCGGCAAGAGCCGTGAGAACCAGGTCTCGAACGACGCGCTGCCATCGATCGTCGCGCCCCCGAGACCCCCCCTGCGGGCCCAGGCCACCGGCCGAGCCTACTGCGGTCAGGCCGAGGCGCCGGAGTAGCGCTTCAGTCCGGTGCGCCAGACGAGGCGGGTGACCAGGAACAAGGCGAGTCCGAACCCGATCGTCGCGAGCACACGCATTCCGGTCAGCCGACCCGTCAGCGCCTCCGACGGGACGGTGATCGCGAATGCGAGTGGTACGAGGAACGTCAGCGAGAAGCGCAGCCAACCCGGATAGATGGTGGCCGGGTACTGGCCGGCGCGGTACAACCCCGTGAACAGCTCCTGCAGCATCTCCATCCGCACGAACCAGAACGCACCGGTGGTGAGGATCAGCCAGAAGCAGTACACCATCCCACCGCCGAGCACGATGGTGAGAGCGAAGCCGGCGGTGGCGGACCAGCCGATGCTCGACGTGAGCTGGCTGATCCCCCACACGAGCACGCAGCCGCCGACGAGCACGTCGGTGAGCTTCCAGATCCGGAACTCGCGCACGCTCACCAGCAGTTGCACGTCGACCGGCTTCGTGAGCGCGTAGTCGAACGTGCCCATCCGGACATCGGTCATCAGCCGGCCCATGTTGGGCTCGATCGCGAACCCGATGACCCCGCCGACGATCGTGAACACGCCCATCACGATGAGCAGCTGCGGTCGCGTCCACCCGGCGAGGTCGTCGGTCCGGTCGAAGATCAGGGCGAGGACGATCAGACCCGTCGCGATCGCGATGAACGACTGGAGCAGTTGAATGAAGAAGTTCGCCCGGTACTGCAGCTCGTTCATCACGCCGACCCGGAGGAACAGCCATGCCAGCCTCATCCGGCCACCGCCGTGTACCTGCGGACCGCTCGCCGCCACATCCACCACACACCGAGCGCGCCGGCGGCGATCCAGCCCGCCTGGGCCAGCAGGCCGAGGTACAGGTCGCGGTCAGAGATCGGACCGACGAGCGATGTGATCGGATAGCCGAACGTCCAACGGAACGGCAGGAAGTCCGCGACGTCCTGTGCCCACTGCGGCATCAGGTCGAGCGGAAGGACGCGACCCGACAGCAACAGCTCGGCGGCGAAGTAGGCCTCGAACGGCGCGCTGACGCGGGTCGTCCAGAACGTCACCATCCCGAGCATCCACAGCAGGAACGATCGGATCAGGTACGCGCCCCAGATGGCGAAGAAGAACACGACGATCTGCTGCGGCCGGGGGTCGAGCTCGGGATGGAAGATCAGCGCGAGCACCCCGGCGATCGGCAGCCAGAACACGATCACCACCACCTTCCACCCGGCGAAGAAGCCGAGGTCGTAGTGGATCGGATGCATCGGCCGCACGAGCTGACCCGACAGTGTCCCTTCCCTGATCCGTTCCTCCCACCCGAACGGCGTGAAGACGATGTTCATGTTCCGCACGAGCGTCCACACGATGTAGTAGGCAGCGAACGTTCCCGGCGTGTACGCGCCCACCGCCCCGCCCTCCGCACGGGCGATCGTCGACCACACGACGAGGTAGACCACCGGCTCGGTGATCATGCCGATCATGTAGAAGTAGTTCGCGGCCCGGTACTGGAACTGCTCGAGCATCGACAGCCGGGCGATCGTCAGGTAGATCGAGGCGAAGGAGCGGATCCTGCCGATCTGCGCGGGTGCCGGGCTCACTGCGATGCTAATTGGTCGACTCCGCTCGCGAACGCCAGCTCGATGACGTCTTCGATCGGGGGATCCTCGACCGTGAGGTCCTCGACCAACTGCTCGCTGAGAAGCCGCGCCGTGGTCACCGCCGTCTCGGCGCGCGGGACGCGCAGCGTGACCTTCGGGCCCGTCACGTCGACGATCTCTCCATATCCGACGAGGTCGACGGTCTCGTCGCGCAGGGTGACGACGAGCGTCTTGTGGGCGGCGAACTGGTCGCTCAACGCGGAGAGGTCGCCGTCGAACAGGATCCGCCCGTGGTGGATCACGATGACCCGCCTGCACAGCGCCTGGACGTCGGCCATGTAGTGGCTCGTCAGCAGAACGGTCGCCCCGGTCCGGCGGTTGTACTCGGCGAGGAACGACCGGATCCGCTTCTGCATCGTCACGTCGAGCCCGAGGGTGGGCTCGTCGAGGAACAGCACGGCCGGCCGGTGCAGCAGCGAATTGGCGAACTCCGCCTTCATCCGCTCGCCGAGCGACAGGTTGCGGATCGGCTTGTCCACGAGCCCGCCGATGTCGAGCAACTCGATCAGCTCGTCGCGCTGCTCGACGAACGCGGGGCGCGGAATCCGGTACACCGCCCGGCTGAGCTCGAAGCTGTCGAGCGCCGGCAGGTCCCACTGCAGCTGGTTGCGGTTGCCCATGACGAGTGTGATCCGGCGGAGGAAGTCGCGCTCACGCCGAAACGGCTCGTGCCCGAGCACCGCCGCGTCTCCGGAGGTCGGGTGCAGGAGGCCGGAGAGCATCTTGAGCGTCGTCGTCTTGCCGGCCCCGTTCGGTCCGAGGAAGCCGACGACCTCGCCTCCCTCGATCGTGAAGCTCACGCCCGAGACCGCCGACACCGTGCGCGTCGTTCGGTGGATCAGGTTGCGCAGCGCCGCCTTCAATCCGGGGTCACGCACGGGCACGTCGAACGACTTGACGAGATCGTGAACCGCGATCGTCGGTTCCGACATCCCCGGCAACGTAGTGCCGGCCGTCGTCTCGCGGCCGTCTCGATTACGTTTCCACCCCGCCGAGCGGCTGGACACCGAGACCTCCTAGCCTCCGGCCATGAGCACTGTGCTGCGCACCCACGACGTCGTCAATCAGGTTCCACCGCTCGCGGGATACGACGTCTTCGGAGCCGATGCCGCCCTCGTCGAAGCGCTCGACCGAGAGGGCGCCGGATGGGCGGCGGACGAGTTGTGCGTGCTCGGCCGTCTGGCCGGCGACGATTCCTCGCTCGAGCTGGGCCGCCTGGCCGAGGCCAACCGACCCGTGCTGCAGACCCACGATCGGTATGGCAACCGCATCGACGTCGTCGAGTACCACCCCGCCTATCACCAACTGATGACGACCGCGATCGCGCACGGCCTGCACGCGGCACCGTGGACGGATGGCCGACGGGGCGCACATGTGGCCCGGGCGGCGAAGGTGATCACGTGGTACCAGGTGGACGGTGGCCACATCTGCCCGATCTCGATGACGTACTCGGTGATCCCGGCGCTCCGCCACAACGCTCCGTTGGCGGCCGAGTGGGAACCCCGGATCTGCTCGCGCTCGTACGACCCATCCGACCAGCCGGCGCCGGAGAAGACCGGCGCCACGTGCGGGATGGCGATGACAGAGAAGCAGGGCGGTTCCGATGTCAGGACCAACACCACGACCGCCCGTCCGGTCGGCGCCGGCGAGTACCGGCTGACCGGCCACAAGTGGTTCTGCTCGGCTCCGATGTCGGACGGGTTCTTGATGCTCGCTCAGGCGCCCAGTGGGTTGTCGTGCTTCTGGGTGCCACGATGGACGCCCGACGGACGGCGCAACCTCATCGCCATCCAACGCCTGAAGGACAAGCTCGGTGACCGCTCGAACGCCTCCAGCGAGATCGAGCTGCTCGACACCTGGGCCGTGCCGGTCGGCGACGAGGGCGCCGGCGTGCGGACGATCATCGAGATGGTCAGCCAGACCCGGCTCGACTGCACGCTGGGCTCGGCGGCGATCATGCGCCAGTGCGTGGCGCAGGCGACATGGCACGCCCATCACCGCAAGGCGTTCGGCGCCGTGCTCGACGATCAGCCGCTGATGGCGAATGTGCTGGCCGACCTCGCCATCGAATCGGAGGCGACGACTGCCGCCGCGCTCCGCCTGGCCCGAGCGTTCGACGCCCAACCGGACGACGAGCACGAGATGGCACTGAAGCGGCTCGTCACGCCGATCATCAAGTACTGGACGTGCAAGCGAGCGCCGCAGCACGCGGCCGAGGCGCTCGAATGTCTCGGCGGGGCCGGCTTCGTAGAAGAGTCAGGTATGCCTCGCCTCTACCGGCAGAGCCCCGTCAACGGTGTATGGGAGGGCTCGGGCAACGTGATCTGTCTCGACGTGCTGCGGGCCCTCAAGCGCGCTCCCGAGACGCTCACGGCGTACTGGGCGGAGGTCGAAGGCGCGGCCGGCGGGGATCCC
>DASUEW010000207.1:0-10426 GCA_036274875.1 Ilumatobacteraceae bacterium | reverse complement strand
ACCCGAAAGGCGCAGCCACTGGGTGGATCGAGCATGTTGGGCGGCGAACCGGCGAGGGGGATGAGCCGCTCGCGACCGGCGGCCGGAAGGCTGGCCAGCAGCCCCGCGGTGTAGGGATGGGTCGGCCGGTAGAAGATGTCGTCGGCCGACCCTTGCTCGACGGCCCGACCCGCGTACATGACCTGAACGCGGTCGGCGATGCGGGCGACGACACCGAGGTCGTGGGTGATGAACACCACGCCAGCGTGCAGATCGTGCTGCACCCGCTGCACGACATCGAGGATCTGCGCCTGCACGGTGACGTCGAGTGCCGTCGTGGGCTCGTCGGCGATCAGCACGTCGGGGTCGTTGGCCACCGCCATCGCGATCATGACGCGCTGACGCATGCCGCCGGAGAACTCGTGCGGATACTGGTCGGCACGGGCCGCCGGCTGCGGAATGCCGACGAGATCGAGCAGCTCGATCGCGCGCACTCGAGCCGCGACACGGCTGACCTGCTGATGGGAACGCACCATCTCGGCTACCTGCACACCGATCTTCTGCACCGGATTGAGCGCCGACAGCGGATCCTGAAAGATCATCGCGATGCGACGGCCGCGTGCCCGGCGCAACGACTTGAGCTTGCCCCCGAGCATCTCGTCGCCGCCGATCCTCACCGAGCCGGTGACGGTGGCCGACTTCGGAAGCAGTCCCATCGCGGCGAGGAACGTGACCGACTTGCCCGAACCGCTCTCGCCGACCACACCGAGCAGTTCGCCGCGCCCGACCGTGACGTCGATGCCTCGGACCGCTTGCACAGTGCCGCTCTCGCTCTGGAACTCGACGCGCAGGTCGTGGATCTCGAGCGCGTTGGTGCGGTCACCGTTCCCGCCGTTGACCATCAGGCCCTCCGGCTGGACTTCGGGTCGAACGAGTCGCGCAGACCGTCGCCGACGAAGTTGATGGCCAGGATCGTGAGCACGAGAGCGAGACACGGGAACACGACGATCCACCAGTGACCCGACAGCACGGCACCGTCGGACGCGGCGATGAGCCCTCCCCAGGTGGCCTTGCCCTCACCCGGGGCAGGCCCATAGCCGAAGAACGACAGCGTGGTCTCGGCGATGATGGCGACCACGACCGACACAGTGAGCGCCACCATGATGGGGCCGAGCGCGTTGGGCACGACGTGGCGGACGACGATGCGTGGACCACTGGCGCCGAGGGCTCGCGCCGCCTCGATGAACTCGCGTTCCTTGATGGACAGCACCGTGCCCCGCACGATTCGGGCGACACCCATCCAGGCGACGCTGCTCAGGAGGATGACCATGAACCGCATCGACGTCTTGTTGCCCATGATCGCGTTGAGCGGGCCGATGTTGTCGAGCATGTTGCGGATGACCAGCAACGTCACGAGGATCGGGAAGGCGAGGAAGATGTCGGTGACACGCATCAGTACGTCGTCGAGCTTGCCCCCGCGGTAGCCGGCGATCGTCCCCACCACGGTGCCGATGAAGCATGCCGACACGGCCACGGCGATGCCGATGAACAGCGACACCTGGCCGCCGTAAAGGATGCGCGAGAAGAGATCGCGGTTGATGTCGTCGGTGCCGAACCACGCCGCGCTGTTGGGCGACACATACGACAGCGAGCCATCGATGGCCTCGAGGCGCTCGTTCTCGCCGTAACGCGCCAACTGGCCGGCGAAGATCACCGCCAGCGCGATGAGTGAGAGGAGCACCAGCCCGAACATCGCCGACGGGTTGTGTCGGAAACGCCGTAGGGCGAGCCTCGTGGGTGACGCCGAGTCTTGAGCGAGACCGAGACCGACGTCGAACAAGTCGTCGGTACCGTGCTCGGGGCTGACCTCGGCGAGATCGATCTGGGTGAACTCCAGCGAATGCTCAGTCAAGACGGATCCTCGGGTCAAGGACCGCGTACAGGATGTCCGCGATCAGGTTGAACATGATGACGCCGACGATGACCAGCACCATCCACGGCATCAGCTGTGGAAAGTCGCCGTTCTCGTAAGCGGTGAGGAAGAAGTCGCCCATGCCGCGGTACTCGAAGATCCGCTCGGTGATGATCAGCCCGCCGATCACCGTACCGATGTCGATGGCCGCCACCGTGACGATCGGGATGAGGGCGTTGCGCAGCGCGTGGCGAACGACCACACGGCGCTCGCTGATTCCTTTCGCTCGGGCGGTTCGGAGGTAGTCGGCGTTGGACACCTCGAGCAACGACGCCCGCATGTACCGGCTGTACACGGCGATCGTCTGGATGGCGACCACCGTCACGGGCAACACGAGGTGCTTGGCGCGGAGCCAGAGGTCGAATCCCCGATGCCCGGGTGGATACACGCCCGAGGTGGGGAGGAATGGCCGGTCGAGACCCAACCACCGGCTGAGGTAGACCGCGAACAGCAGTTGGAGCAGGATCGCCGAGACGTACGGCGGGATCGACAGCCCGACGAACGAGGCGGTGGTGGAAGTCGAGTCGATCACACTGCGGGGCTTGAGAGCGGCGACGATACCGACTGCCATGCCCAGGCTGATGCCCACCACGCTGGCGGTGCCGCCGAGCACCAGCGAGTTGGCGATGGCGTTCTTCATCTCGGGCCAGACCGGACGGCTGCCCTTGATGCTGTCGCCCCAATCGAAGCGCACGAAGTTCCACAGCCATGAGCGGTACTGCTCGGGGATCGAACCGTTGAGACCGTTGGCGTCTCTGTACTGCTGGATCGTCGCCTGCGACGCCCGGGGGTTGAGTCGGAGGTAGCTCGCAACGGGGTCGGTGCCGAGGCGGACGGCTACGAACACCACGAACGTGATGATCAGAACCGTCGGGATGAGCCAGATGACTCTTCGCACGATGTATCGAAGCATTGGCACCTACCAGTCTTCAGGAACCATCGAAACTCCAAGGGGGTGGGAAAGCACTCCGCTCTCCCACCCCCTTCAGTATGTATCAGTTGTATCCGTAGGCGGATTGGGTCGGACCGATCAGAGAACTTCCACTGTCGGCTCGGCGCTCACCAGTTCGGTGGGCTCGTAGGTGCCCTCCGAGGTGGTGATCCACACGGTTGGCAACACCTTGAACGCCGTGGTCCAGACGTACCACGACGAGTTGGCGCACTCGGTGATCGGGTTGAGGCACTCGGGCCACTGCTCGGCACCGACCAGGATCTGGTCGCCGGTCTCCGGCACCCACTCCCAGACGTTCTGCCAAGCGAAGTAGTTGCCGGCGTCCTTGTCGACCGGACCGCTGAGGCGGTCGCTACGCCATGCGGCGATGTTCGGGAACTGGAACAGCGACAGCATGACGGAGTCCTCGGCAAGGAAGGCACCGATCTGATGGATCAGATCGACACGAGCGTCGAGGTCGACCTCCTGGTCGCTCTGGGTCATCAACGCAGATGCCTCTTCGTTGCACCATCCGGTGCTGTTCTGGCCGGTGTTGTCGTTCTCCGGGGTCGGAACCGCGTCACACGACATGATGCCCGTGACCGTGGGGTCTGGGGATGCGGTGTTGATGTACATCGCGATGTCGTAGTCGAGAGCTGGCAAACGCTGCTGGAACGTGCAGGCTGCGTCGCAGTTGTCGGCGACGACGTTGAAGCCGGCCGCCTGGAGCAGCGGGATCAGCAGGGCCTGGGTGCTCTCACGACGCGGGTTGGGTGTGTTGATCATCCAGCGCAGAACGGGGGCTTCGCCCGTCTCCGGGTCGACCCAGTAGCCGTCGCCGTCCTTCGTCCAGCCGGCCTCCTCGAGCATCGCCACGGCGCCCTCGGGGTCGTAGCTGTCGTTGAAGATGGTGTCGTCGCACCAGTCGCCGATCGTCGGGACCCACAGACCACACTGCAGAAGCGGGGCACCGGGGAAGATCGGGTCGTAGATGCCGGCCAGAATGGCTTCACGATCGATGCTCTTCGAGAGCGCCGTGCGAAGCGTGTCGTTGGCCAACGGACCGTTGAGCTGCTGGAAGTACAGACCCTCGTAGTTGGTGCCGTAACCCGGCGTGTACGAGATGTTCGGGTCGTCGAGCGCCGTCGTGATTCCGGCGTACGCCTGGGGGAAGATGAAGTCGACCTCACCCGACTTCAGCGAGGCGATCTCGGTGTCGGCGTCGGCCTTCGGCACCATGACGACCTCGGTCGCTGTGGGTGTGTTCGGACCCCAGTACGCCTCGTTCTGGACGAGCACGGCCTGATCGAGGCTCCACGAATCGAGCTTCCACTGCGTGCCCGAGAACGGGAGGCTGTCGCCCCACTCGGCGGAGACGTCGAAGCAGTCGGGAACCGTGTCGGCCTTGATGATGTTGGTGAACAGGTTCTTGTACGGTGCATAGACCTCTGAGAACGACACCACGATCTCGCTAGGGCTGGCGCCTTCTTCGATGCTGACGATCTTCTCGTAGCCCACCTGGCTCAACGAGCCGGGCGTGTTCATCGTGGCGTCGAGGACGCACTGGAAGTCGGCGACGCCGATCGGAGTTCCGTCGTCCCAGACCGCATCTGGGTTCAGCGGGATCGTCACCGTCATGGCCACACCTTCGGCCGGGGCTTCGGTGCCATCGGGTGGAGTCGTCTCCTCCGATGGAGTCGTCTCCTCTGACGGAGTCGTCTCTTCCGGCGGAGTCGTCTCTTCCGGCGGGGTCGTGCCGCCTGCCTCTGTGTCGGCTGGTTCGGCGTCGTCGTCGTCGCCGCATGCTGCGGCGACGAGTGACAGACCGACGGCCAGCGCGACCAATCGCTTACTGCGCCTCGTGAAACTCACGTAGGTCCTCCTCATGGGGTTGATGGAGGGAGGTATGGGTGCCACAGGAACCGCCCAGGCGATTTGCTCGCGCAACGATGTTGCGCCAGCAATGCTCCCAGCGTTCGAACCGCGACGTTCTGCACGATTTGTCCTCCCCGATCAAATCGGGCGGCCGAACCTTACCAGCAGGTGCTACCCGGAGGTAGCCATCGGTGTGACAGATGTAATAAAATTGATTCGACGTTACGGCGGTCAGCTCGCGGCGAATTGGACGATCCGGGCGAATTCGTCGGGATCGAGGCTCGCGCCGCCGACCAGCGCCCCGTCCACATCGGGCTGCGCCATCAGCTCGGCGGTCGTCGCCGCCTTGACCGAACCGCCGTACTGGATGCGGACGGCGTCGGCCGCCACCGCCCCCCAGCCCTCGGCGACGCAGGCGCGAATCGCGGCACACACCGCCTGGGCGTCGTCGGCAGTCGCGGTGCGACCGGTGCCGATCGCCCAGATCGGCTCGTACGCGATCACCAGCGCACCGACCTGCTCGGCGGAGCGCCCCGCCAACCCGGCCCGCACCTGAGCGAGCACCTTGGTCTCGGTCGCGCCGGCCTCGCGCTCGTCGAGCGACTCACCGACGCACATGATCGGCACCATCCCGTGCTGCTGGATCGCGGCGACCTTGCGGGCGACCATCTCGTCGGTCTCACCGAACAGCTCGCGACGCTCGCTGTGACCACACACCACGAGCTCGACGTCGAGCTTGGCGAGGAACAGCGGCGACACCTCACCCGTGAACGCTCCTTTGACCTCCCAGTGGCAGTGTTGTGCCCCCAGGAGCAGGTCGAGATCATCGGCCTCGATCACCGTTTGGACACTGCGGATGTCGGTGAAGGGCGGGTGCACACTCACGTCGACCGACCGGTACGCGTCGCGCGGGATCAGGTAGTGCAGCTTCTGCACGATCTGGATCGCCTCGAAGTGATTGAGGTTCATCTTCCAGTTGCCGGAGATGAGTGGACGGCGCATCAGTCCTCGTCCCCCGCCGGGGCATTCGGTGCTCCGCGGAGCGCCTCGAGCCCAGGGAGGTCACCGAGCTCGATCAGCTCGAGCGACGCTCCGCCCCCGGTCGAGACGTGGTCGATGTCGCCTTCGAGACCGAACTGTCCGAGTGCCGCGACGACGTCGCCACCACCAACCACCGTGAAGGCCTTGGTGTCGGCCATCGCTTCAGCGACGGTGCGCGTGCCCGCTGCGAAGCGCTCGTCTTCGAACATTCCCATCGGGCCGTTCCAGAACACGGTCCTCGCGTCCATGATCACGTCGGAGAACGCCGCGGCCGACCCTGGCCCGATGTCAAACCCCTTGGCACCGTCGGGCAACCGAGTGCCGAACGTGGCGAACACGCCGTTGGCGTCGACGCCGACGATGTCGTCCGGCAGATAGATCGTCTTGCCCGCGTCGAGCAGTCGCGCGCACGTGGTGACCTGATCGGGTTCGAACAGCGAGTCGCCGATCGACTTGCCCTGGGCGGCGAAGAACGTGAAGCACATCGCGCCGCCGATCACGAGTGCATCGACGACGTCGAGCAACGCCTCGACCACACCGAGCTTGTCGGAGATCTTCGCACCGCCCAGCACCGCCACGAACGGCCGCTTCGGGTTGGTGCGCAGCCCGAGCAGGACGTCGACCTCGTTCTGGAGCAGCAGTCCGATCGCCGATGGGAGCACCTTCGGCGGACCGACGATCGACGCGTGCGCGCGGTGCGAGGCGCCGAACGCGTCGTTGACATAGAGGTCGAAACCAGCGATCAGGCGAGCGGTGAAGTCGGCGTCGTTGCCCTCCTCGCCCGGGTCGAAGCGAAGGTTCTCCATCAGATCGACGCCGGGGGCCAACTCGGCGAGACGGGCCCGCACCGGCGCCATCGAGAACTCCGGCATCGGCTTGCCCTTCGGTCGCCCGAGGTGGCTGGCACACACGACCTCAGCACCGCGAGAGCTCAACCACTCGATCGTCGGGAGCGCCGCTCGGATACGGAAGTCGTCGGTGATCGTGGTGCCGTCGAGCGGCACGTTGAAGTCGGTGCGGAGCAGGACACGCTTGCCGGAGACGTCGCCCAGATCCTCCAGCACGGGGATGCGAGCCATCCGCGGCTCAGCGCTTCTTGCTGCCGGCGTACACCGCGACGTCGACGAGGCGGTTGGAGTAACCCCACTCGTTGTCGTACCAGCCGTTGACCTTCACCATGTTGTTCATCGTGAACGTGAGCCCGGCGTCGAAGATGCACGAGTGGGGATCCGTGACGATGTCGCTCGACACGATCGGCTCTTCGGTGTAGCGCAGGATGCCCTTGAGGTCGCCCTTCTTCGACGCCGCCTCGAATGCTGCGTTGACCTCGGCGACCGTCGCCTTCTTGCGCAGGTTGGCCGTGAAGTCGGTGATCGAGCCGGTCGGAACCGGTACGCGGAGCGAGGTGCCGTCGAGTTTGCCCTTCATCGACTCCAACACCAGGCTCGTCGCGCGAGCGGCACCGGTGCTCGTGGGCACGATGTTGATTGCCGCGGCGCGTGCCCGCCGAAGGTCTTTGTGCGGGCCGTCGACGAGCACCTGGTCGCCGGTGTAGGCGTGGATCGTGGTCATCAGACCCTCGACCACGCCGAACGCGTCGTCGAGCACCTTGACGAGCGGCACGAAGCAGTTGGTCGTGCAGCTCGCGGCGGAAACCACCTGGTGCTTCTTGCGGTCGAACGTCTTGTGGTTGACGCCGTACACGAACGTCGCGTCGGCGCCGGTGCACGGGGCCGACACGATGACGAGTGGAGCGCCGCCCTCGAGGTGGGACGCGGCCTTTTCTCGCGTCGTGAACAAGCCCGTCGACTCGATGACGACATCGACACCGAGATCGCGCCATGGGAGCGCCTTGGGGTCGCGCTCCGAGAGCACACGCAGCTCGTCATCGCCGACCTTGATGCTCGTCTTGGTCGCCCTCACCGAACCCGGCAGCTGACCGAGCACCGAGTCGTACTTGAGCAGGTGCGCCATCGTGTCGAGCGACCCCAGGTCGTTGACGGCGACGAAGTCGATGTCGGCGCCGCTCTGCTTTGCGGCCCGGAAAAGACTCCGTCCAATCCGGCCGAAGCCGTTGATACCCACGCGCACCGTCATGTCTCGGAGTGTCCTTTCAACGAAGGGTCACAGGGCATCGGCTACGCGCATTACGCCAACCGTTGCCCGGTTCAGGGGAATCGCGCGGTCACACTAGCGCCGGCGCCTTGTTGATCAGAACGTGTCGATCGGCACGGATTGACCGGCACGGATTGACCGGCACGGATTGATCGGCACGGATTGATCGGTAGCGGTGATCGACACGGCCGACCGTCGAGCGCAGCGTCAACGGGACTGCGCGACGTCGCGGTGCGACGTGCGCACGGCCACCCCACGGTCGCGGAACCGCCGCGCCAGTTCCTCGGCGACCGCAACCGATCGATGGCGCCCACCCGTGCAGCCGATCGCAACCGTGAGATAGCTGCGGCCCTCGGCCTGGTACGCCGGCAGCACGCTGGCGAGCAGGTCGTCGAAGCGGTCGAGGAACGACTGCCCGGCCGCCGTCTCGAGCACGTAGTCGCGGATGGCCTGGTCGAAGCCGGTCAACGGGCGGAGCGCGTCGTCCCAATGCGGGTTCGGCAGGAACCGCACGTCCATCACGATGTCGGCGTCGAGCGGCAGACCGTGCTTGTAGCCGAAGCTCTCGATCGCCACCTGGAGCCGCGCCGAGCCCACATCCTCGAACGCCCCGACCAACCGATCCTTCAGCTGGTGCACGTTGAGGTCGGTCGTGTCGATCACCAGGTCGACGGAGTCACGGAGGCGGCTGAGCCGCCGGCGCTCGAGCTCGATCGACTCGAGCAACCCGTCGGCCTCGTCGGCCAGCGGATGCTTGCGTCTCGTCGCGTCGTACCGGCGGACCAGCTCGCGCGTCGACGCGTCGAGATAGACGATGGTGACGCGGTGACCGGCGGCGCGCATCGCACCGACGTGGGGCAGCACGTCGGCGTGTTGACGCCCGGACACGAGCGCCAGACGGTCGATGCCACCGCCCGGTTTCGACGCCAGCTCGACGATCGTCGCCAGTAGCGAGGTCGGCAGGTTGTCGACCACGTAGAACCCGAGATCCTCGAGCACCGCCGCGGCGGCTGATCGGCCCGCCCCGGAAAGCCCGGTGATGAGCACGATCTCCGCCATCGCCTTGAATCTAGCGACGGTCGACGCGGCGAAGGCGGAGGTACAACAGGCGCGGGATGGTCGCCGCCTGGGCGTATTCCGGTGCCTGCGCGAGGAACCCCGGCGGAGGAGCGGGCTCGACCATCCGCTCGAGCACGAGACCGTGGTCGGCGAGGGCGTTGAGGTAGCGCGACAACGGCCGGTGCAGGAATCGGATGTACACACCGAGCTCGACCTGCTCGTCGGACTCCGCCTCGTCGAGGTACGGGCCGATGCGCCAGTACTGCTCAGGCGGGTCGAGCACGTGATCGTCGATCCAGCCGCTCCCTGGCGTCTGGAGCAGGGGGTGGTTGAGAAAGAACGCGAATATCCCCTCGGGGCGCAACACACGCGCGACTTCGGCGATCGCGCCGTCGACATCGTCGATGTGCTCGAAGACGAGGCACGCGACGGCACCGTCGAACGAACCAGCCGAGAATGGCAATCGCGCGGCCTCGGCGCGCGCGTACTGCGGGCCGCCGCCTCGCTCGACGGCGACTCTGATCTGGTTGAGGGTCGGGTCGATCCCGGTGACGCGCGCACCGTTCGCGGCGAGCAACCGGCCGATCTGTCCGTCGCCACACCCGATGTCGAGGACCATCGTCGAACCGGCCAGCTCCAGTTCGACGAGGGGCAGGATCTGCTCGACGTATTCGGGATCGGCCCCGTCGGTGAACCCCTCGATCCACCAGCCGGCGTGTTGTTCCCACAAGTCGCGGGACGGATCAATCACAGGCGTGAGACTAAGGACTTGAGCGAGTAGGTGCTCAGCTGGGGCTCCATCGGTTGCGGTAGTCGATGAGTCGGCCGACGATGAGCACGACGGTGGCGAGCTGAAGCGCTGCATGACGATGGCGGATCTTGCGGTCGGTGCTGCGGCGAAGCTGCCCGGCGAGCTTGTCGTCGTTGCGGCGTCGCAAGTTGGCGTTGATCGACCGCGCCCGGGACCGCACCGTGCGCGTCTTGTCGGCCAGCCGGGTGCGCGTCGCGTACCCCATCGAGCGCAGCTTGTTGGCGGTTGCCGCCATCTTTGCCACACCCTTGGCCAACAAGCTCGAGTCCGACGGGTAGGCAACATTCGCCTCGACGACGGTGGTGTCGGCACGCACCCGGTTCGTCTTCAACACTCGGGCCTCGACCGCGTTGGCCAACTACGCCTCGTTCAACCCGTCGACCGCGACCTGACCACAACGCGTCGTGATCTTCATCAACGTCGTCGGATGCGGCACCCGCCCACCGAGCGGGATCCGACAGAACCGCTGCCACGTGATCGAGTCCGTCACCTCCCGACACAACGACTCGAACCCGAGCCGATACCGGAACTTCAAGAACATCAACCGTAGATACGTCTCGATCGGGATCGACGGCCGCCCCAACGACGCATGGAAGAACACCCGATACGGAGCGAAGAACCGCTCATCCTCCAACAGCCGATC
>DASUEW010000206.1:0-5996 GCA_036274875.1 Ilumatobacteraceae bacterium | reverse complement strand
GTCGTCGGTCTCGATCGCGAACGCTCGCTGCACGAGCACGAGGAGGCTGAACAGGGTGGCGAGCCACACGAGCCCCGGCGCCACCCGTTCGAGCACATCGCTCGAGTCGATCGCGAACCCGAACATCACCATCGTGACACCGGCGAACGGAAGGACCTGGTTGGCGACGACGCGGCTGTGGCGCTCGATCCGCAGGTCCTTGGCGGCGATCAGGCCGACGATGCGCCGGCGGGTCATGCCTGGTCCCTGATCTGGCCGGCGACGACCGCGACCGTGCGCGTCGCCAGCGACCCGGCGCGCTCGAGCTCGTGACTGGCAACGACGATCGTCGCCCCCGACGCTGCGGCCTGGCGGAGCACCGCGTCGAGCTCGTCGCGGCCCTCGGCGTCGAGGCCCGCGTGCGGCTCGTCCAGCAGCCACAGCTCGGCGCGGCGAGCGACGACGCACGCCAGCGCGGTGCGTCGCCGCTGCCCGGCCGACAACGTGCGCACCGGAAGGTCGGCGAGGCGCCCGGCCAGCCCGAGCCGCTCGAGCGCGGCGTGGATCTCGTCGCCCGTGGCACCCACGGTCGATCCCCAGAAGCCCACGTTCTCGGCGACCGAGAGATCGGCGTAGAGGCCGTTCGAATGGCCGAGCAGGCCGACCCGCGGGCGGATCGCCTCGCGCTCGGTCGCCAGGTCGAACCCGAGCACCCGTCCGCCGCCGCGGACGATCGGGAGCAGGCCGGCGCAGAGCCGCAGCAACGACGTCTTGCCGGCCCCGTTGGGCCCACTCAGCAACACGATCTCACCAGCGCCGACGGTGAGCGTGGCGCCGGCCAGAGCGGGAAAGCCGCCCAGGACGGCGACCGCATCGTGGAGTTCGATCACGGTGCTCGTGCTCCCGCCCATGGCCATAGAATGCACTGTTGACAACTGGTCCGGCGGTCTGGCTCTTCGGAGCGGTCACCCTGCGTGCTGGCGACCGCCGCGTCAGTGCCGGCCCGGCCAAGCAGTGCGGCGTCCTGGCCGTGCTCGCCCTGAACGTGGGCCGACCGGTCACGACGAGTCGTCTGATCGACTCGGTGTGGGGTGACGACCCACCGCACTCGGTGGGAAACGCCATCCAGGTGTACGTGTCGGCGCTGCGCAAGCTGGTCGCCGCCGCCGGTCTGTCGATCACCCGTGCCGGCGCGACGTACACCCTGGTCGGGGCGTTGGACGACGTCGATGTCCAGGTCTTCGAGCGACTCGCCGCCGAGGGCCGGGCAGCGTTGCGTTCGCGCGACCTGCGTCGGGCCGGCCGGCAGCTCGACGACGCGTACGCGATGTTCGACGCCGCGGCGTTCGCCGGCCTCGACGACTTCCCGTTCGTCGTGCCCGCCCGGGCCGCACTCCTCGCGACCGGGCTGGCGGTCGCAGTCGACCGAGGTGCCGCGCTGTGTTCCCTGGGCCACGCGGAACGAGCGGTCGCGATGGCCGAGGGGCTCGTCGACACGCACCCGTTCCACGAGCCGGCATGGGAGATGTTGATGCGAGCGCTCTACCACGCCGGCCGCCAGAGCGACGCGCTCCACGCCTACGAGCGCGCCCGAACCACGATGCTCGACGAGCTCGGCCTGGACCCGTCGCCCCGGCTGGTCGGGCTCGAACGCCAGATCCTGGACCAGACGGTCGAGCCCCCGATGGAGCCGCCGATCGACGATCGCCGCGACGAGGACGCACCACGACGCAGAGCGCTCCCCGAACCGCCGAGCGATCTGGTCGGACGACACGACGAGATCGACCGGATCGTCGAACTCGCCGGACGTCGGGCGCGGCTGATCACCCTGGTCGGCCTCGGCGGTATCGGCAAGACGTCGACGGCGCTGGCGGCCGCGAGCCGTCTCGCGGCGCGTGGCCGAGCCGTGGCGTTCGCCGATCTCGCCGCGGTGACCGACGCCGCGGCAGCGATGCAACGCGTGGGCGAGGCGGCTGGCATGGGTCCTTCGGCGGATGCTGTCGAAGCCCTGGTCGAGAGCGACCCGGACGTGATCGTCATCGCCGACAATGCCGAGCAGGTGGTCGGATTGGCCGCCGTGGTCGCATCGCTGCTCGCGTCCACCACACGGCTGACGCTGATCGTGACCAGCAGGATCCCACTGCAGATTCGTGTCGAGCACACGCTCGCCATCGCACCGCTCGACACGTCGAGCGGCGTGCTCGGCGATGCCGGCCGCCTGTTCGTCCAGTGCGCGGCGCGGGTGCAGCCGGCGCTCGACCTCACGGACAGCACCGACGTCGTCCGGGCCATCTGCGATCTGGCCGGCGGCATCCCCCTCGCGCTGGAGATCGCCGCCGGCCGACTCGGTCATCTCTCGCCCGCCAAGCTCCTCGAGCGTCTGCAGCGCCAGCGCGCGACTTTGCTCGACGCCCCGGGCGCCGCTGACCTGCCGGATCGCCAGCACAGCCTGCGCACCGTGCTCGAAGCGACGTTCGCGCTCATCACCGACGAATCGGCGCGATTGGTCGAACGGCTGTCAGTTGTGAAGGGTCCCGTGTCGCTCGAGGTCATCGACGCGATCTGCGCCGACGAGCCCGGGCTCGCCGAACATGTCGAAGAACTGGTGCGTTCGAGCCTGGCCAGCGGTCCCGACTCCCTCGATCGCTACCGGCTCCTCCCTCCCGTCGCGGACTTCGCCGAGAGTCGTGCCCGCGACCCAGATCGCGATCGAGATCACGTCGCCCGCGCGGTGCTCGATGTCGGCGACCCGCTCGTCGGCCAGGTCGACCAGGCGGGAGTCTGGGCCGAGACACGGTTGATCGACGACGCGGCAGCAGTCACGGCGGCCTGCGCTGCCGCCCTGGAGCGGGCCCGCGCCGGGGAGGCGACCCGACTGGCCGCGACGTTGCGGCGGTACTGGCTGGTTTCGGGTCGCTTCGGCGACGGACGGCAGTTCTGCTCGGCAGCGTTGCGGCTCGACCTCGATCCGGTCGACCGGGCGAGGGTGCAGCTCATCCTGGGCCAGTTCGCGGCGATGATCAACGACCACGACACGGCTGATCTGCTGAAGGACGCGCTCGGCGCCGCCGACACGGTCATCGGTGTCGAGCCCCACCTCCTGCTCAACAGCTGGTGCTACCTCGGCTCGTGGATGTGCAGCCACGACGACCTCGACGGCGCACGTGACGCGGCGGCGAGGGTCGAGGCGGTGGCCGCATCCTCCGGCGACGCCGCCCTGACCGCGATCAGCCGCGACTTCGCGGGCTACGTCGCGACCCACGTCGGTGACTTCGAAACCGCGTATCGGCACAACAGCGCGGCGCTTGCCGACGCCAGACGGAGTGGAGACCGCTACGTCGTCGCCGACCTGCTGAACCGCAGCGCCGAGAACCTGCTCAACCTCGGCCGCGGCGCCGAGGCCGACGACTTGATGAACGAGGCGATGGACGTTGCCCGGACCACGGCGATCGGTCCGATGGCTGCCAACGTCTTACTGATGCGGGCGGCAGTCGATCTCGAGCTCGACCGGCCGTCGAGCGCCATCGGTGGTGCTCTCGAGGCGCTGCGGTTGACGACGAACCTGCTGCCCGACCCGGTGACCCGCGCCTCTGCCCTGCGCATCCTCGGTGCCGCCCAGATCGCCGTCGGCGACCTCGCTGGCGCCGCTCGCTGTGACGGTGCGGCGGCGGGAATCCTGACCGCGGCGCTCGTCCCGCCGAACGCCGCCCTCCTCGAAACGGTCGACCGTCGACTCCGGCCAACCCGCGACGATCCCGACCAGCGGGCGGTGGCCGAAGCCGCCGCCCGCAACCCGTCCCAGGTCGTCGACGACCTGCTCGCCGACTCTGAGCGACTCAACACCAGTAGAACACGTTGAAGCTGGGGATCTGCGTGAACGAGACGTACGTCGCCACACTCACCGTTCCAGACGTGGTGTAGTCCCTGCCTTCGACGATGTACACATCGCCGGGAGCGGCGATCGGCAGCGAGTACCACTGGTGTGTCCGCTGCGGAGCTCGGGTCCACGCTCCGAAGTCCCAACGCTGGGTGTAGAGGTTGACCTTGATGATCCGGAGCTCCTCCATGCCTGCCGAGTCGAGCCAGAAACCGGGGGCGTACCCACCGCAGTACCCCCATCCGGACACGTACGCCCCGGTGCCGGTCGTCGCGCTGTCGGCCTTGGCAACGTCGATGGCAGCGATGCTCAGCGTGGCGATCGCGGCGGTGACGCCAATCATCAGCCGTCGGGCGAACCTCGAACGGGTAGCGGTTGCGGTCATGGCGTTCCTCCTGTGTCGATCGGCTGCTCCGTGCAACCTGATGAGCTCAGGATGAACGACCACGCTGAACGGATCCTTAATTGCCCGGACGCCACGGCCGCCGGACAGCCTGCTGGCACACTGACCACGTGACATCCCCCCCTGCGGGCCACGGATCCGATCCATGTCCCGTTTGCGGACACCCGGAAGACGTGCACGTCGTGTGGTCTGCCGACGAGACGTTCGACGGTTGGGCGCATTGCACCGTCGGCAAGGATCAGCCGCCGTGTCCGTGCTGGCGCGAGTGGCCGCGACTACCGGCCGCGTCCACGACCCAACCCGGCGCCGCCGCGTCGGACGACCACGACTGGCGGCGCGTGGTTCGTACCGTCGGCAAGGTCTTGATCGCGACCGGGCTGCTGCTCGCCGGCTTCGTGGCCTACCAGCTGTGGGGAACCGGGATCGAGGCCCGACGGGCCCAGACCGCCCTCGAGGACGAGTTCGAGGCGCTCCTCACATCCGTCGCGACTTCGACCTCGACCTCGACCTCACCCGCGACATCGACGACAGTCCCACCCGGTACGACGCCGGCGACGGTGCTCGAGACCGAGCCCACGACAGCGCCGGACACGGTGCCGGCGACAGCCGCGCCACCGACCATCGCACCGATCGCCGAAGGTGATCCGGTCGCCCGCCTCGAGATCCCCGAGATCGATCTCGACGTCGTCGTGGTCGCCGGGGTGTCGGTCGCCGACCTGCGCAAGGGTCCCGGCCACTATCCGGACACACCGCTGCCGGGCCAATACGGCAACGCCGCGATCGCCGGCCACCGCACGACCTATGGTCAGCCGTTCCACGACGTCGACGACCTGGAGCCGGGCGACGAGATCATCGTCACCACCCTCGCCGGTCGCTTCGTCTACGAGGTGACGGGAACTGAGATCGTCGACGACAGCGCCACCCATGTGGTCGCGACCACCAACCCCGACATCGCCGAGTTGACGCTGACGTCGTGCCACCCGAAGTGGTCGGCGAGCCAACGGATCATCGTCCACAGCGTGCTGGTCGCCGACGAGTCGGCACCCGTCACCTACGCCCCGGGTGCGGCACCGACCACGACCACCACCACAACGACGACCGTCTCGTCGACGACGACGATCGCGTCGACCGCATCGACCGCATCGACCGTGACGACCGTTCCAACCACGACGAGCACGATCGCGTCAGTGGCACCCGACGAGCCGGTCACCCCGTCGTCTGGCGATGCGTTCTCCGACGGGTGGTTCCACGACGGTTCGGCGATCCCCCAGGTCGCGCTCTGGGCGCTGGTGTTGTCGGCGATCGCGGTCGGCGCCCACGTGCTGAGCCGAACGGTCCACAGCAGGCTGCTCGGCATCGCCGCCGGTATCTTCCCGTTCCTGATCGCCCTCTACTTCTTCTACCAGAACGTCAACCGCCTCCTCCCCCCGACGCTATGACATCATGATCGACCCCGTGCGCGCCCGACGGGCGCAGATCGCGAGGTGGACGTTGCTCGCCAACCGCGTCGGCTACCTCGTGCTCGCGCTCGCGATCGCGTTGTTCGTGATCGCGTTCGTGGTGGGGTTCTCATCGACGATGGCGACGCTGGTCGTGGTGTCGATGATCGTGTCGTTCGTGCTCCTGGTGCCCTCGATCATCCTCGGCTACGCCGTCAAGGCGGCCGAACGCGACGATCTCCAGCACGGGCGCTGACTCGGCGTGAACGACGGGTTACCCTTGGGTAACACATGTCCA
>DASUEW010000205.1:0-3353 GCA_036274875.1 Ilumatobacteraceae bacterium | reverse complement strand
GCGATGCCCACGATCCAGAAGGCCGCCGAGAACAACAGGGCGGTGTCGAGGCCGGTGGGCCGGATCCAGTCGAGCCAGTCGACGACGAGGTTGAACACGAGGGCGTGGGCGACGTAGAGCGTGAGCGACATCTGTCCGGCTCGCCTCAGCGCGTCGACCAGCGGCGCCTCTGTGAACCGTTCGGCCAGCCATGCGATCGCCGCGAACGCGATCAGCGCGGTGCCGAGCGCGCTCATCACGTAGACGAGCCCGCGATCGAACGGGTCGGTGCTGGTGAGCACGAGCGCCCGCCGTCCCGATGCGGATGCGTTCACCAAGTTGGCGATCGTGAACAGCGTGAACCCGCCACCGATCGTGGCCGGACGCCACCAAGTCGTGTCGAGGAGCCGGCCGAGCACGATCCCCGCGCAGAAGAACGCCAACCACGGCAGGAGCGGATGCGTGCCGTTGACGAACACGTCGTAGACGAGACCGTGGAGCGACAGCCGGGGCGGTGAGGTCAGCCATCGCGTGCTGTGGCCGTCGAGCTGGCGTTCGAACAGCCACCAACGGACGGCCCAGCCGGCGAGCGCGGCGAGCAGTCCGATCGCGACGAGCCAGCGGATCCGAACGGTGAACAGCCAGGCCGCGAGGAAGAACATCGCGCCGTAGTACGGCAGGATCGTGCCGTTCCAGATCTCCTCGAAGTACAACCCAACGACGTACAACAGCAGGCCGCGCTTGGCCAGACGCCACCGCAACATCCGGGTGCGCTCGTCGTCGCCGATCGCAGAGCGGGTCATCAACGTCACGCCAACTCCCGCCACGAGGACGAACGTGGCGGCGAAGCGCGTGGAGAGCGGGCCCGACCACGGATCGAACAGTTCGTGCGCCCAACCGCCACCCCGTGGTCCACCTCGCAGGATGAGGTACCCGTGGTAGTTCATGACCACGACCCCGATCAGGGCGACGGCGCGGACGACGTCGGGCCCCGGGCGCCGACTCGGCCGATCCAACGTGTCGCGGACGACGTCGGGCCCCGCTCGCCGACCCGTCAGATCCATCGAGTCTCGTCGACCAGCGTGGTCGTGAGTGGCCGCTGCACATCGACCCACGTCCCGGTCGCCGGGTATGGGTCGCCGGCCGGAACGAACACCATCGACGTGTGCATGTGTGGTGGCTCGATCAGCTCCAGCCGTCGACGTTCGTGATGGAACGGGCTGCGCCCGTCGGCGAGCGGTTGCACGCCGTTCGCCGTACCGGCACCGATGATCACCAACGTCCCGTCCCGGTCGGCCGTCCCGAGTCGGTAGCCGGCTCGCTCGCCGGCAGCGATCGTGGTGGTGTGCAGCACGGATGCCTCGAGTCGCAGCGCCGACTTGTCGCCGTGCCAGAGCGCCGTGCCGAGTCGGAGCCGATAGCGATGCGAGTTCGGGAGCAGCGCATATGCCGATGGTGAGAGGTGGCTGACCCAGACCGCGAGCGAGGGATCGACGGCATCGAGCCATCGTTCGATCTCGGCTCGGTGCTTGTCGTCGTCTCCCGCAAGTGGTGGGTGGATCGAGACACCCTCGACCCGGAGTCCAGCGGCACGGGCTTTGGCGACGAGTCCGATGCCGCCGCCGAACCGACGCATCGACGAGGCGAGCTTGACGACGACACGGCCGGGCCACGACTCGAGCGCCGTGATGTGTTCGAGCGATCCGACGGTGAGAATCGCACGGGTGTCAGCGGGCGCTTCCAGCGCGGGCGTGAGCACGACGGGCGTCGGACCGGCGGGGAGACCGTCGAGCTCGTAGACCGTGCCGACCGCGATCGTGTCGGCGAACTCGGCTGCGATCGCCGCGAGCTGATGCCGGCCGAACCCGTACCCGTTGCCCTTGACGACGGGCACCAGGCCCGGAGTGGCGTCGACGATCGACCGGATGTGCCGACGCCACTCGGCGCTGTACACCGTGAGTCGCACCGTCACGCGGGAGACGGTACCGGCTCGACGATCCACCCCCGCCGCGTGCCCGAACTGGCCCGAGGCCGCGGCCGCTCCGTCCAGCCGCGCCACGGTGCCTGCGTCGCCCCAATTCCAACTGTTCGACCTGGGTCGACACCGTCTGCGCGCCAGTTCCAACTGTTGGATTTGGCTCGACGGATCACCGGGCTCGCCGGAGGAGCCGGACCTGTCAGATGTGCGTCCAATTCCAACTGTTCGACCTGGGTCGACACCGTCTGCGCGCCAGTTCGAACTGTTGGATTTGGCTCGACGGATCGGCGCGGTGGCCTCGCCGAACTCGCCGAACTCGCCGGATCTGTCAGGAGGCCGTCGGGGATCGGCCGGGCCAGGACGTGAACCGGGGGATCAGTGGGGCGACTGTGCGTTCTCGCACCACCCCCTTCCACACGCCGACGCCGTACGCCATGTCGTCGGCGAGGTGGACTGGATGTCGGAGGGGAAGCAGCGAGGCGAGGGCGATGAGTCGGGCCCGCCGCGACCGGATCGCGGTGATCAGCACGATCGGCCACCACACCCGGCGCGCCGCGTCGGCGAGCAAGCGACCGGCGTGAACGTTGCCCAGCCCGGCGATGCGCAAGGAGACCAGCGGTGGCACGTCGCCGAGCTTGGGCACCAGCGCCACCGCGCTGCCCACGCCGACGGCCACACCCGCAAGCGGATGACCGGCGGCGGCGAGCCCCCACGCCCCGGCACTCCAACCGCTCATCCGCGCGGGCGCCAGGCGACCGGGGTGCCGTCTCGACAGTGGTGCCGCCGACGATCCGTAGTCGACCCGCTGGCGGAACCACGCCCACCACGTCGGCCGCGGCCGGTGGTGCGCTTCCACGGCCGGCTCGTACCGGCACGACCAGCCGGCCTCGTCGAGGCGCCAGACGAGGTCGACGTCCTCGCCGAATCGAATGTCGAGGTCGAACCCGCCCACAGCGCGGATCGCGTCGACCCGAACGAGGATGACCGCCGCGGGCACGTAGCTGACCCGCGTGCCGGCACGGATGCGCGCCGGCTCGGGCCCGAGGTCGAGCGGGGAGCGCTGTGCCTCGTAGCGCGCGAGCACGCCGACGCCTGGTGTGCTGCGGATGCGCGGCGCGACGAGGCCGACGCGCGAGTCGTCGAAGTGGGGGAGGAGCCAGTCGAGCCAGCGCTCCGGCAGCACGACGTCGGAGTCGACGAACGCCACCAACGGCGTCGTGACGCGCTCGAGGCCGGCCATCCGGGCGCCTGCCGGCCCGACGTTTGTGTCCAACCGGATCGTCGCGCCGGCGACGGGTGATGGTGACGCGTCGTCAACGACGATGGCACCGCCGGGGACGTGATCCGGCACACCGTGGACTGGGACGACGGTGGTCACGTCGGAGGCTGTGAAGCG
>DASUEW010000204.1:0-4761 GCA_036274875.1 Ilumatobacteraceae bacterium | reverse complement strand
CCCGCACAGCTGCTGCAGTGTCGACCCGGCCTCCTTGCCGAGGCGGCGCAGCTCGGCGGCAGCGTCGCGGTCGGCGCAGTCGAGCTCGGCGATCGCGACGGCGTGACGTTGCAGCAAGCGCAGCCGCAGCATCGTCGCCCGGTCCTCGCTGGCGGGGTGCAGCGACGAGTGCTCGCAGTCGGGGCCTGACCGCCTTGGTGTCCGGCAGCGCCTCGCAGAGCGCTTCGGGCAGCTCGACGAGGAGCTGCTCGGCCTCGTTGAGGAGGTGCTGGCGCGACATCAGGATCGAGCGGCGGGCCTTGTGCCACAAGGTGATCAGCTCGTGGGTCTCATCGGGACCGGCATCGCCGGCAGCCCGCTTGAACGCCGTGGGCATCGCCGGATCGGCCTGGATCTCGCGAGCGATGCGCAACGAGTCGAGGTGGTCGCTCTTGCCCTGGCGGCGGCGCCGGCCCCGCTCGGCCGTGCGCGTCGGACAGACATCGCGAACGTCATGGCCGTGACGGCCAGATACATCGCGGTGTGCCGGCCGAGACCGCAGGCACCCTCGATCCCCCAGCGGGTGATCGGCCCGAACCGCAACGCCCACGCCTCCATCGCCCGGTGCCCGTCGCCGGACACCCGGAACGTCGCCGTGCCCAGCACGCCGCCGCGCTCATCGAGCACCGTCGCTGTCACCGTGCGCTTGTGCGGGTCAGCACCGAACACGTTGCCGCCATCAGCCATCGCGGTCATCGCCGCGCCGTCGCCGCTGTTCGTCGACTTCGTCATCCGGTGAAAGCACGTGTTGCGCGGCGCTGGCGATGGCGGCGAGTTGTGCTGGGGTCAATCGGTCGATGAAGAGTTCGCGGACGGCGGCAACATGGCCGGGCGCCGCGGATCTGATCGCTCGACGACCTTCGGCGGAGGCGGTGACGAGCCATCCGCCCAATGCGAGGAGATGCCGATGAGCCCCGTCGCGAACGAGGGTGCGCGGCGGCACCGGCGGCTGTTTGGGCTGCGCCGCAAGCCCGGCCGGCTCGCCCTCGCCGTGTTCCGAATGCCGTTGCTCGCGTACCGCCATGACGCAGGTTGGTTGCTCGGCCGCGCGTTCGTGGAGTTCACCCACACCGGTCGCCGGACCGGTCAGCCCCACGACGCCGTCGCCATGGTCCTGCGCTACGACGGGGCCGCTCGTGAGGCTGTCATCTGCGCGGCGTGGGGTGCCGAGACCGACTGGTACCGCAACCTCCAAGTGGGCCCGGCCGTCAAGGTCGAGCTCGGACGGGACAGCTACGTGCCCGACCACAGGTTCTTGAGCGACGACGAAGCGTTCGAGGTCGGCGCCGGGTTCCGCCGCGACCACCCCCATCGGCTCCGGCTGCCCACCACGGTGCTCGGGTGGGGCGACCTGGACGACGACGAGGCAGTGCGCCAGTTCGTGCGCAACCATCCCTTCGTCGCGTTCCGGCCGACGACCGCCATCGCCGCAGATTGACGCCGTCACGCACCGGTGAGTGGTCACGTGTCGGGACTGGGTGCGGCGACGGCCGTTCGACCACTCTCATGGTTCCGATGCCGTTGACGGGCGAGCATGGCTCGACCGACTCCGTTGCCTTGAATCAGAGCAGAAGCAGAATCAGAGCAGGAGCACCGCTGCAACAAACACGGGATACAGCGCGAGGAGTAGCCATCCGCCGCGTCGCCGGATTGATCGACGTCGCCATGCGATCACGATGACCACCAGCAATGCGGCCAGCATCGCAATCCAAGGGCCGCGCAGCAGCGACGGATCGTCGACGTCCAACGGGCGTGCCAACGCGCCGGCCCCGAGGGTCATCGTGACGTTGTAGGTGTACGAGCCGATGACACCGGCGACGACGGCGGTCGTGATCCCGCGTCGCGCTGACGACCATGCCAGCACCACCAGTTCGAACGCTGTGGCGAATCCGACGACGATCAGTCCGAGGCGGGTCTGTGTGGATTCGACATCGCTGATCCGCCGGATTCCCTCGACCAGTGCGAGCGCTCCGGCCGCCATCGCCAACACACCGGTAACCACCAACAGCAGTTCACGTCCTACGCGGGGACGATCGTTCGCCGACTCCTCGGCAGCTTCGGCGAGTTCGCGGGTCTCGCCGAGCGCTGGCGGCTGACGCTCGATGACCCAGATCGCCGCCACGAAGACCACGTAGGTCGCCACCAACACAGCACCCTCGGTGCGCGACACAACACCGTCCCAGGCAAACGCAGCGGCCACCACGCCCGCCGGAAGACCAGCCGACGCGTAGCGACGCACGCGGCGGTCGAACGGCAGCGGCGCCAGCACAGCCCCAACGCCAAGCGCGACCAGGCAGATCGCTACGTTCGCGCCTATCACGTCGCCGAGCGCGATCGCCGGCGCGTCGCGCAGCGAAGCTGTCACTGCGGTCGCGAGTTCCTCGGGCTCGGCGCCTGCCAGCAGTACAGCCAACGCGAACGCCGAGACACCCAGCCGTGTCGAGGCAACTGCGAGGTGTTCGGCGAAGGTCTCCGCGCCCCGCACGATCAGGCCCACGCCCAGCCCAGCGAGCAGCAGCCAACCGACGACTGTCATCGTTGCCGGCCCCGCAGCCCCGCCCGGGCACTCGGCGAGATCAGCGCCGCCCGACGCCGACGAACTCGATGATCAACTGCCACCCGCCCATTCTCCAGGATCGACCCGACACCAACATCGCCGCCGATGCGTGTGGTACCACAGTCATTCGCCGGCGCAGGTCGTCGGGCCGACGCTGCCCGGTGATTGGTTGTTCCGTCGAACCTGTGAGCAAGCTGGGAGCGAGGTGTGCCCCACGTCGGAATCGTGCACCTCGTGTTGACGGGGGTTGAGGGCACGACATGATGACGGGGTGCAGGACACCGACATCGGCGAGCAGCGCGTGCTGGTGGTCGATGATGAGCACTCGATCGTCGATGCCGTATCGACCGCGTTGCGTTACGAGGGGTTCACCGTCGACACAGCGATGTCCGGGCGCTCGGCGATCGCAGCTGTGCAAGAGGGGTCGTTCGATCTGATCGTGCTCGACGTGATGCTCCCCGATGTCGACGGCTTCGACATCGCCGCTCGGCTGCGGGCCGACGGGATCGAGACCCCGATCCTGTTCCTCACCGCCCGATCCGGGCTGGACGACAAGGCGATCGCGTTCAAACTCGGCGCGGACGATTACGTCACCAAACCGTTCTCGTTGGCCGAGATCGTGATGCGGGTACGTGCGATCCTGCGCCGTTCGACCAACGCTCGCGACCCAGCGGGCGGCGACCACGAGCTGCGCTACGCCGATGTCGTCATGGACACCGACGCCCATCAGGTGCGGCGGGCCGGTCAGCCGATTCAGCTCACGGCGACAGAGTTCCGGTTGCTCAGGTTGTTCTTGATGAACCCGGGCCGGGTGCTGTCGAAGTCCCAGATCCTCGATCACGTATGGCACTACGACTTCGACGGCGACTCGAACGTGTTGGAGACCTACATCAGTTACCTGCGGCGCAAGCTGAACAAGCACGGCGATCCGCTCATCCAAACCGTGCGACTGGTCGGCTACGTGTTGCGCTCCGAATCCGGCCAGTGACATGTCGCTTCGCACCCGTCTGCTGCTCGCCCTCCTCGCCGCGTCGGTGGCGGGTTTCGCGATCGTTGCCGTGCTCACCTACACCCTCGTGACCCGCGCCCAGTTGGACCAGGTCGACCAGGAACTCGAACGAGCGCACCCACCCATCGAGCGAGCCGCGGCTGAAGGAACCGTCGAACGCGAACGCGAGATCCGCGATGCCGCACCCGGTTTCTACGTGGAGCTGCGCACCGCCGATGACGCAACCGACGTGCTGATCCCGCTGCAACGCCCCGGCGACGACCCGATCTCCCTGGCGACCCCGGACGTGCCTCAACCTGCCGGCGATCTCAGCGACGACGAGCCCGTGTTCGCGTCAGTCCCTTCGACCGGCGAGCACGAGTTACGCGTCCGGGTGTCTCGCCAGCCCGACGACAGCATCTTGATCGTCGGTCGATCTCTTCAGTCACTCGAGGACACTCGCGAGCGGCTGGTGGCCTCGCTGCTCGCGGCGAGTGTGGGTGCTCTCGCCGTCGCCGGGTTCCTCGGTGTCTGGCTCGTGCGCTTGGGTCTTCGCCCCCTGACGGCGGTCGAGGGGGTTGCGAGCGAGATCACCGATACTGGACTGGATCGCCGGGTTCCGGGCGCGAGCCCCCACACGGAGGTGGGTCGACTCGCGACGGCGATCAACCGGATGCTCGATCGTTTGCAGGGCGCATTCGATCAGCGCGCGGAGGACCTCGTTACGTTGCAGGAGTCCGAGGCCCGTATGCGCCAGTTCGTCGCCAATGCGTCCCACGAGCTCCGGACACCGATAGCGGCGACAGCCGCCTACGCGGAGCTTTTCGAGCGCGGGGCCCGGGATCGACCCGACGACCTCGAGCGCGCGATGACGGGTATCCGCTCGGAGACGACACGCATGGCTGACCTCGTGGAGGATCTGTTGCTCCTCGCCCAGCTCGACGAGGGTCGTCCGCTTGCACGGGTACCGGTCGATCTTGCCGGACTGGCGTTCGAGGCGGTCGACGCCGCCAAAGTCGTCGCGCCCGATCGTGCGGTGAAGTTGCGCGTCGACGACGTCCCCGTGGTGATCGGCGACCCGAGTCGGCTCCGTCAGGTGCTCGACAACCTGCTCGCGAACGTGCGCACCCACACGCCGCCCGCCACCCCATGCGCGCTCAGCATTCGCTGCGACGCA
>DASUEW010000203.1:0-4255 GCA_036274875.1 Ilumatobacteraceae bacterium | reverse complement strand
TGCCGGTCAGTTGTCGTTCGATCAGGTCGCCCCGATCGCTACCAAGGCGCCCAGGTGGGCCGATGCCGAGTTGTGCGAGTTCGCCCGTCTGGCGACGGTGACGCAGCTGCGTCGGGTGTTGCGCTCGTATGACTTCCCGCCCGACCCGACCACCCCCGACGACGACGGCGAACATGACGACGACGAGGCCCAACAGCGCGACGTTGGTGAGCCGGTGGAGTGTGTGTCGTTGTGGCATGGCGACGATGGGCGCTGGGAGCTGCGTGGTGAGCTCGACGCCGAACACGGCGCGGTCGTCGACGCCGCCCTGCGCGAAGCCCTCGACGCCCTGTTCCGACGCGACGGCGTGAAAGCCTCCAACGTTGATGCGTTGGTCGAGATCGCCAACCGATCGTTGGACACCGTCGTCGATGTCGGGCGACGCGACCGCTACCGGGTCCACGTCCACGTCGACATCGACAACACGATGATCGACGCGTTGGGCTACCGGCTGCCGGACTGGTTGCGCGATCTGATCGTGTGCGACACGATCCTGACGACCGTGTTCGAATCGGGTGGGATCCCGGTCTCGGTCGGTCGCGCCCAGCGCACGGTGCCGGAGCGCACCCGGCGGCTGGTGATCGTGCGTGACCGCGGGTGTCGGGTGCCGGGCTGTGGGGCGGATCGGTTCTTGGAGGTCCACCACGTCATCCACTGGGACCCCGACCACGGCAACGGTCCCACCGACACCTGCAACCTCGCCTGTTTGTGCCCGCGACACCACCGGCTCCACCACCAAGGCAAGTTGGGCATCGCCGGCAACGCCGACGACCCCCACGGCCTGATCTTCACCGACATCTACGGGCGGGTGATGAAACCCGCCGCGGTCGCCCGGCCACCCACCGGACCACCACCCCAACCCGCCGGCCACTACCAGCACCCGCTCGGCGAACGCCTCCACATGCGCTGGGTCAGCTTCAACCCACCACCCCCACCACCAACACCCACCGACACCAACTGAGCAGTTCACGCCCAGCACGGGTGCCGAGGTCGCGCGATCGATCGCGAGGAACTCGCGAATGATCCCGAACCGCGGCAACGACATCGCCGACGCCAAACTCGCGGCGTACGCGGTCGAGAACAATGCGCTGTGGCTGAGCGCCGATCGTGGTTTCTCCCGCTTCGAGAACTTGCGATGGCGCCATCCCCTCGACTGATCGCGGCACGCCCGACAACTTGCCGGACGCCTTGCCGGACACCTTTGCCGGACACCTTTGCCGGACGATCAACTTGTACGATGTGGACGGAAAGACGAAAGAGGCTCCATGTCCGACAAATCACCGCAGAAGCACAACGACAAGAAGGCCGGCAAGTCGCTCAAGGACAAGCGGATCGCCAAGAAGGCCAAGAAGGCTGACAAAGGCTCGATCTCCTGATCAGGCGGCCTGATGCGGGCTCGAATCGCCAGAGCTCACGACGTCAGAAGCGCCACGGACTGAACCGACGGTCAGACGGACGCGAACGTCACCAGCGTGCACCGAGGGCACGGGCCACCTCATTGCGCCTGCGATGTGACGGGTATACGTTGCTATTGACACGACAAAAGCCCTGACGTGTTGAGCCGGCGAGCCGGCTCAGGGAGCGATGCTCCGGACCCTGGTAGCGCCTGATCACAGCGACTGATGTCAGGAGGGTCCCATGGTGCGTGCCGATTCCTCGTCCGTGACGTCTCGTCGCGGTCCGGTCCCGTTTCCCGTGTGCGACGCCGACCGCACCGTCGTCTGGCTTCGCGGCGAACACGACGTCTCCACCGTGGCGGCGCTCTCGCAGACGATGGCTCGGGCGATCGCGCTCGACGACGGCGATCTCGTGGTCGATTTGAGCGACGTGCAGTTCATGGACGCCGCGACCGTCGGCGTCATCGTCCGCGCTCGCGATTTTCTCCGACTGCAATCGCGATCGCTGGCGCTGCGGTCGCCCTCATCGTGCGCAGCCCGCATTCTCGACCTGTGTGATCTCGGGAACCTCGTCGAGCCAACCCCGATTCACACCACGCGCAGCCGGCCGACCTCCGGAGCGCTCGGCGTGCTGGTGGCGGTGCCTCCACCGGACCGAATCGATGCGGTGCCAGACGCAGCGGGCGATCCCGACGATCTGCAGGAGCGCGCGCGGCGCGGTGACGTCACGCTCCTCAGCCTTCTCCGACTCGACGAGCGGACACATGCGCACCGGCGCTCGCTCGCCGAGGTGGCGATCGCGCGTCTCAGGATCTCCCGCTCGTCTCGCAGCACCCGGTTCATACGCCCCGGCTGAGTGCACCTCGTTCAGCAGATGCGGGGCAGCGGGTCGCCGACGAGCATGTCGACGATGCGAGTGCCGCCGATCGGGGTCAGGAGCACGACGATCCCTGGAGGATCCTCGCGAATCTCCCCGATCCGGACCGCATCGCGACCGAGCGGGTGGCTCCGCAGCGCCTTCACCGCCCGATCGGCCTCGTCGCGGCCGACGACGGCGACGAACTTCCCCTCGTTCGCCACGTAGAGCGGATCGATGCCGAGCAGCTCGCACGCGGCGGCCACCGGCGGGCGCACCGGGAGCGCGGTTTCCTCGAGCACGACGGTGAGATTGGAGGCTCGGGCCAGCTCGTTGCACGTCGTCCCGACGCCACCTCGTGTGGCATCGCGCAACCACCGCGTCGAAGGCGCGGCGGCGAGCAGACATTCCATGAGGCCGTGCAACGGTGCCGTGTCCGACACGATGTCGGCTTCGAGGGCGAGATCGCCACGGGCGAGCATCACTGCGATGCCGTGATCGGCGATCGTGCCGGAGACGAGCACGACATCTCCGGGAGTCACACGCGTGGCCGACAGGGCTCGTCCTGCCGGGATCAGCCCGACGCCAGAGGTCGAGATGTACATGCCGTCGGCGGCGCCGCGGTCGACGACCTTGGTGTCGCCGGTGACGACATCGACGCCGGCTCCGGCCGCGGCCTCCGCCATGTCGGCGACAACTGCGCGTAGCGTCTCGATCGAGAACCCCTCCTCGAGCACGAACGCCGCAGAGAGTGCGAGCGGTTGGGCGCCAACCATGGCGAGATCGTTCACGGTGCCGTGCACGGCGAGATGACCGATCGACGCGGCCGGGAACAGCAGTGGGTGCACGACGTAGGAGTCGGTGGTGAACGCCAGCCGTTCGCCCGAGGGCAGCGCGAGCACGGCTGCGTCGGTCTGGGCGGCAAGGGTGTCGTTGGCAAAGGCGGGCAGGAAGACGGCGTCGAGCAGTGCCGCCGACGCCTTGCCTCCTGCGCCGTGAGCGAGCGTCACGACGTCGTCGACGAGGCGCGGCTTGCGGCGCCGGAACGCCTCGATCCGTTCGAAGACAGCGGCCTCGCGGCCGATCGCTCCCGTGTCGTGAACCGCACCACTCACGACCGGACACTTTCGAGGCACCGCTGGACCGTCGACCACAGCTCGAACACGAGCGCGTCCTGGGCTTCCTGGATCCGATGGACGCTGACCGAACCGACCACGAGACAATGATCGACCACTTCAGCGTTCGCCATCGCGCCGCCTTCGTACCCTGACAGCCCGACCGTCAACAGACCCCGGCGAGCCGCCTCCTCGAAGGCATGCAGGACGTTCACCGAGTCGCCACTCGTCGAGAATCCCATCACGATGTCGCCGGGTCGAGCGTGGGCGATGACCTGGCGGGAGAAGACCAGCTCGAAGCCGACGTCGTTGGCCAGCGCGGTGAGCACCGCCTGGTCGTCGACGAGCGACATCGCGGGGAGGCTCCGACCGTGCGGCGGGTTGCGGAACAGGTCGGCGGCACCCTCGGCGTCGGTGGCGCTGCCGCCGTTGCCGAACGTGTAAAGCCGACCTCCGTGGTGGAAGCGGTGCGCCATGTCCTCCGCGGCCGACCGGAGCATGCCGGCAAGGCCCTCGAGCGTCGCCGCCCGCAGGTTGGCGCTCTCGGCCATCTTCGCCTGCGCCGACGCGGCGAGGTCGACGAGCAGGGTGTTGGCGTCGCGTTCGTCACCGTCGAGGAACGGGTAGAGGAAGCCGGTCGGTTCGGCGCTCATGCCACGTGCTCCGGAAGCACCGTGAGCGCGACACCGGCGTGGACGAGGACCAGGTCCCCCGGCCTCACCTCGTCGACGAAGCTGACGTCGATGGTCTCTCGCGCGCCGGCCGCGAGAACCTCGGCGCTGCCTCCCTCGTGCACGACCGCCACTTCCGCCAGCCTGCCCTCGTCGGAGCAGGTGACGCACACGTCG
>DASUEW010000202.1:0-4795 GCA_036274875.1 Ilumatobacteraceae bacterium | reverse complement strand
ATCGTTTCGGGAGTGCTCAGGTCTTCTCGATCGGGATCTTGACGGCTGTTGGCTCGACTTTGGGGGTCGGGATCCGGATCTCGAGGATCCCGTTCTCGTAGTGGGCCTTGACATCGGATTCGCTGACGCCCTCGGGAAGGGGCAGCACCCGGGTGAAGGATCCGTAGCGCAACTCTTGGCGCACGTAATTCTTCTCCTCGGTCTTCTCCTCCTCGCGGCGCTCGGCCTCGATGCGCAGCATCCCGTCCGATACCGTCAGCTCGACATCCTTGTCGGGGTCGATGCCCGGCAGTTCCGCACGCATGACGAGCGTCCCGTTCTCACGGAACTCGTCGACGCGAATCATCTCCTCGGCCGTCAGATCGCGGCCGAAGAACGCGGGACGGCGGAAGGGCATCATCCGGGTCCAGTCATCGAACATCCGGTCGAACCAATCGAACACCTCGACCCGTTCGGGGTGCTTGGGTTCCCGCTTCAACAGTCCAGTCATGTTTCACACCTCCTTTCCACCCTTCATGCTGCGAAGCGTGCAAAACGGCGGGTAGAGGCTTCCGTCCCTGATCGCGCGGCATAGTGTGCGCCGATGGGCGCCGATCTCGACGTACCTGCGCTCTGGCTGCGCGACTCCTGTCCATGCGGCGAGTGCCGTGATCCGTTCTCCGGCCAGCGGTTGCGGAGTGTGCTGACGCTCGACGCTCACACCGGCATCGCGTCGTGGCGAGACGACGGCGACGAGATCGAGGTGACGTTCACGCCCGACGGCCACGTGTCGCGCTTCTCGCAGTCGTGGCTGACGGCCAACGCGCCCGGTCGGGCCGAGGCCTTCGACGACCGCAGCGAGCGGCATCGCCCTCCGTGGAGTGCACGCGATCTCGGAGGGCGGCCGCCCGAGGCGTCGTGGTGCGACGTGCGGTCCGGGAGCGAGTCGAGGGCGGCCGCGCTGGGCGCGCTCGTGCGGACCGGCCTGCTGCTGGTTCGCCAGGTGCCCGTCGAGCCCGGCAAGGTGCTCACCGTCGGGAGGTCGTTCGGCTACGTGCGCACCACGAACTACGGCGAGCTCTTCGACGTGCGGGTCGAGCCGCAACCCGTGAACCTGGCCTACACGGGCCGAGCCATCGCGCCGCACACCGACAACCCGTACCGCGACCCGGTTCCGGGGATCCAGCTGCTCCACTGCCTGCAGGCGTCGCCGGGCGGAGGGCAGAACGTGTTCATCGACGGCTTCGCCGCCGCGGCGTTGGTACGAGACGAGGATCCGCAGGCGTTCGCGACGCTGACGTCGACACCACTCACGTTCAGATACGAAGATGCCGACACATTCCTGCGGGCCAGCGGCCCGATCATCGCCGTCAACGCATCCGGCCACATTCGAGCGATCCGGTGGAACGACCGCTCGATCGAGCCGCCGGCGGTCGGGTCGGAGCAGGTTGCGGAGGTGTATCGGGCGATGCGGGTCTTTGCCACCGTCCTCGACCGACCGGACCTGCAGTTGCACGTGACGCTCGCGCCCGGCGACTGCATCGTGTTCGACAACGCGCGCATCCTTCACGCGCGCACCGCGTTCGAGGGTGACGACGCGGCACGCCACCTGCAGGGCTGCTACGTCGACTTCGACGGGCTGGCGTCGACGGTGGCCGTCCTCGAGCGGCGGAGCCGATGATCGGCGACCACCGAATCGCGGAGGCACTGGCGGCGATCGATGCGGCGTTCGTGTCCGCCGAGGGAATGGCGTACCTGGGCGAAGACGTCACGATGATCCAGCACCAGTTGCAGGCGGGAGCGCTGGCGATCGCCGCCGGATGCCGTGATCCACTCGTCGTGGCCGCCCTGCTCCACGACATCGGCCACGTGATCGGACGCGACGAAGGCGAGGCCGACGCGGCCGAGGCGTTGGCGCACGACAGGGACGCTCACCACGACGTCAGTGGCGCGCGTTGGCTGTCGCGCTGGTTCGGACCCGATGTCACCGAGCCGGTTCGCCTTCACGTGGCGGCGAAGCGCTACCTCGTGGCGACCGAGCGCGACTACGCCGGGCGACTCTCAGCAGCGTCGGTCCACTCGTTGCGGCTGCAGGGCGGGCCGATGACGCCCGATCAGGTGCGCGTGTTCGAGGCGCTCGACTTCGCGCGGGACGCGGTCGCGCTCCGACGCCTCGACGAAGCCGCGAAAGACGGATCGACGGACACACCGGGACTGGAAACACACCGCGACCTCCTCATCCGTGTCCTGTCCCGCGGCAGCGAACGAGCCTGGTCACGATGAGTGGTATGGAAGCCAGACGCCGGCTTCGAAGTCATACAACTTGCAGGCCCGTGTGGTCCGGAGGTACTGGGCGAACGACAGCCGCGACGAACGCACCGTGTGCGGGTACGCGGCGGCGATCGCCACCGCCGCCCGCGGCAGCATCCCGAATGGGATGCGCGTATCGACGTGATGCGGAACGTGGATGAAGATGTTGTGGAACCACAAGCGGTTCACCAGGCCAGGCACGCGGATGATCGTGGTGGACTCCATCTGTCCCTTGAACTGTGTCCATTGGCGCCGGTTCCACCATCGGATGTCGGGTGACACGTGATGCATGTAGACGGTCCAGCCGATGATCTGGACGAACACGAGGAACGGCACTGCGTACAGCTTGATCGGAACCCAGACCGCGGCGATCCAGCCGCCCTGCACCGCACTGAGGGCGGACGTGACGGCGACCACCACGACGAGCGCCGAACCGAGCATGATCTTGTCGCGAACGATCGCTGCGTGGCGCTTCCCAGGGGCGCTGAAGCGCCACATCTTCTCCCACCACACGGCGCGCAAGAAGTAGGCGCCGGCGCCGAACGCCGACCACTCGAGGCGGTGACGCAGCCGGGCGGCGCGTCCGAGTGCCCGGTACTCGTCCGGGGTGACGGGGTGCCACACGAAGTCGAAGCCCTGACGGGTGGTGTAGCCGTGATGGATGCGGTTGTGACCGAGATCCCAAGCCGCCTCGACGTGCGCGCTCGGCGCCATGCACAGCCGGGCGATCACCCGGTTCACGCGGCGTGATTCGACCAGTGCGCCATGTGAGGCGTCGTGACCGAGCACGAACAAGCCGGCGACGCCCAGCCCGGCGAGCGGCCAGAGCACGAGCAGCGCCCACCACCGGTCGGTGAGCGCCAATCCCACCAGCGGCGCCACGTACAGCGCGACTGCCTGCAGCAACGCCCAGACGGCACGCGCGGTCGATTGCCGATAGCACGAATCGGGAATCGCGGCCCGTACGTCGTTGAGCGAATCGGACCGGACCTGCACGATGGCGTCGCAACTCATCTACATCGACCGTACGGTCCCGTCCGACCGGTCGGTAGGGACTTTGGACCCGGATGCCGACTCTTACGGGGAGACGGCTCGGATCGGCGGATCGAACCGGACGAGTGTCGCGAGCAGGCGAGCGGGTTGCCCGGTCGCGTGGCGCAACGTCAATGAACCGCCGCGTTCTTGCAGGATTCGACGGGCCGCGAGCAAGCCGCCGTATCCGGCGCAGTCCATGAAGGTCAGCGCGGCCATGTCGACCACCACCGCCACGTGATCGGCGCCGAGGCACGCCTCGAGACAACGATCGCGGGCGGCGATGTCCAACTTGCCGCTGAGATGGACGACGCTCGTCCCGTCCTCGATGGATTCGGTCACGCCGAACGACGGAACGTCCGAATCGGCGGTCGGCAGCTCCAGAGGTCGTGCGAGCGGGCCAGGTGCACTGGGTGAGTCGAGCGAAAGGGCGAACGAGTCGATCGTCACAGTGCCGGCGACAACGGCCTCGGCGGTCTCGGTGAGGCGGCGATTGTGGGTCCTCGCGAACGCCCGCAACCGCGAGAACGCGTCGTCCATGTCGAGGCCGTCGTGTTCGGCGATCATCCCTTTGGCCTGCTCGATCGCGACGCGACTGTTCAACGCATGTTGCAGCTGGCGCTCGCGGATCGCCGCGTCGCGTATCGCCTGGTCCTGCATGATGGCGATGCTGGCGACATCGGCGAGGGCCTGCGCGAGCGCGACATCGGCGTCCGACAACGGCACCGGTTCCGACATGAAGAGGTTGAGGCAGCCGAGGGTCACATCGTTGATGCGGAGCGGAACCGCACACACGGATGGGAACCCGGCGCGAACGCTCTCGGCAGCGAACTGGGGCCACGGGGACTCCCTGTCCAAATGGTCGTTGAGGACGACCCTGCCGGTGTTGTAGCAGTCCAGGCACGGACCCTCGTCGTTCTGGATCTGGAACAGTTCGAGCAGCTGGATCTGTTCGGTCGAGGCACCGATCACCCTGAGACGTCCGGTGTTGTCGGCCAACAGGATCCCCGCCGCGGCGGCCTCCAACAGTTCGACACAGCGAGCCGTCAGCACGGTCAAGACGTCGATCACGTCGAAATCGCTGACCAGGGTGTCGACGATCTCGACGAGAGCGGTCGCGGTGAGCGCTTGGCGGTTCACGCTCCGAAGCGGTGCAACGTCAGACATGGTCGTTCTTCGACTTCATCGTCTCGCTGCTGCAGTGGCCCGGCTAGGGCCTTATGCCCCGGTCGGGACCGTCAGGTCACCGGCGGGTCCGAGTGGCGGCCGAGCTCGCGGCTCATGCCGCGCTCGACGGCGTCGATCAGGGCGGGACGCAACCGTGGGGCCGAGATGAGCAGGCTGACCGAGCCGACCCGCAATGCCCGTTCGACGCTGTGCACATCGTCGAACTCGGACGCGACCTCGCCCAGCTTCTCCGAGCGCACGGAGGCGGTGACCTCGGCCAGGCGGGCGCGCAGGCCAGCGCGCTCGG
>DASUEW010000201.1:0-3380 GCA_036274875.1 Ilumatobacteraceae bacterium | reverse complement strand
CAGGTTCGGTGCTGTCGGCCGGGTCGGGTGTGGTCGCCCCGCCCGCGATCGCGTCGCCGTGCCGGCGCCGGTTGCCATCGCCAGAGATTAGCTTCATAGTCACTCACTGACGTCGCAATAGTGAGGAGCTGACTAGATTCGGACTGATGCGAGTTGCCGGGGCGCGTTGTCTGTTGTCGGCGCTGGCCGCCGCCGGCCTGCTCACCGCCGCTTGCGGAGACGACGACGAGCGCGTGCCGCCGTCGGCGACCACCGACGGCCCGGCGTCGGGCGACATCGCGTCGGGGGCCGTAGCAGCCGGCGACATCACGGTGTTCGCGGCGGCTTCGCTGACGGACGCGTTCACCGAGTTGGGCGCTGCGTTCGGCGCCGCCAACCCGGACGCACGCGTCACGCTCAACTTCGCCTCGTCGTCGGACCTCGCCGTGCAGATCGGCGAAGGTGCTCCGGCCGACGTGTTCGCGTCCGCCGATCAACCGAACATGGCGAAAGTCACCGATGGCGCCGGCACGATCGAGGCGCCCGAGGTCTTCGCGACCAACCGGCTCGAGATCATCGTCGAACCCGGCAACCCGCTCGGGATCGCCGGAGTGGCCGACTTGGCCGACCCGGATCTGATCGTCGTCACCGCCGCGCCGGAGGTGCCGATCGGCAAGTACGCCGAAGAGGTGCTGACCAAGGCCGGCGTCGCCGTGACGCCGAGCTCGCTCGAGGAGAACGTCAAGGCGATCGTCAGCAAGGTGGTGCTGGGCGAAGCCGACGCCGGGATCGTGTACGCGACCGACGTACGTGCGGCCGGTTCCGACGCCGAGGGCGTCGAGATCCCGGCCGAGCTCAACGTGATCGCCACCTACCCGATCGCGGTGCCGTCGGGATCCGCGAATCGGGACTCGGCGGCTGCTTTCATCGACTTCGTGTTGTCGCCCGACGGCCAGGCGATCCTCGCGTCGTACGGTTTCGGCAGCCCGTGACCGCGACCGTCGAACCGAAGCGCGCGGCGCGGCGCGATCCGACGCAGCGACTGCCGGTGCCCGCACTGGCGCTCGCCGGCGTCGCCGTGATGTTCTTCGCGTTGCCGTTCGTCGGGTTGCTCTGGCGGGCGCCGTGGAGCCGGGCGTGGGACGTGCTCACCACCGACTCGGTCCGCACCGCGTTCCTGCTCTCGATCCGCTGTTCGCTCTGGGCGACGGTGCTGTCGATCGTGTTCGGTGTGCCAGTGGCATGGCTGCTGGCGCGGGTCGAGTTCCCCGGTCGCGGGATCGTGCGCGCGCTGTGCACGCTCTCGATGGTGCTGCCGCCGGTCGTCGGCGGCGTGGCGCTGTTCTTCTCGTTCGGGCGGCGGGGCCTGTTCGGGCAGTACCTCGACAAGTGGTTCGGCGTCACGCTCCCGTTCTCGACCAAAGGTGCCGTGCTGGCCCAGACGTTCGTGGCGATGCCGTTCCTGATCCGGACGATGGAGGCCGCGCTCCGCCAGCTCGATCGCCGCTTCGAGGATGCGGCGCGCACGCTCGGAGCGTCGCGCTGGTACGTGTTCCGCCGCGTGACGCTGCCGTCGGTGCGTCCCGCGCTCGTGGCAGGAAGCGTGCTGGCGTGGGCCCGCGCGTTGGGGGAGTTCGGCGCGACGATCACGTTCGCCGGCAACTTTCCTGGCACCACCCAGACGATGCCGCTCGCGACGTACATCGCTCTCGAGAGAAATCCCGAGGAAGCGCTGATCCTGAGTCTGGTCCTGGTCGCCGTCTCGTTCGCCGTCCTCGTCGGGCTTCGCGATCGTTGGCTGGGCGGTGTGGTCGCGTCGAGGGCCGGATGAGCCTCGAGGCGGCCATCGAGGTGCAGCTCGGCTTGCTCCGACTCGACGTGGCGTTGACCGTCGGGGAGGGCGAGATCGTCGCCCTGTTCGGCCCGAACGGGGCCGGCAAGTCGACGGTGCTGCGATGCCTCGCCGGTCTGCTGCCGATCGAGCACGGACGCGTCACGATCGACGATCTCGTCCTCGACGATCCGGCCGCCGGCGTGTTGCTCCTGCCGGAGCAACGTCCGATCGGGGTCGTGTTCCAGGACTACCTGCTGTTCGCCCATCTGACCGCGCTCGAGAACGTCGCGTTCGGGCTCCGGGCACGGGGGGAGGGCAGACGCGAGGCCCGCCGGCGCGCCGGCGTGTGGCTCGAGCGGGTCGGGCTCGCAGACCACGCCGACCACAAGCCGCCGGCGCTGTCGGGGGGGCAAGCGCAACGTGTCGCGCTGGCGCGCGCCCTGGCGAGCGATCCGCGGCTGTTGTTGCTGGACGAACCGCTCGCCGCGCTCGATGCCGGTAGTCGAGGTGAGATGCGGCGTGAGCTCCGCCGCCACCTCGCCGGCTTCGACGGGATGCGGCTGCTCGTGACGCATGACCCCGTCGACGCGTATGCCCTCGCCGACCGCGTGGTCGTGCTGGAGTCCGGAACCGTGGTGCAGTCGGGGACGCTCGCCGACGTGACCGCCCATCCCCGATCGTCGTACGTCGCCGACCTCGTCGGCATCAACCTGCTCGCCGGCACACTCGCCGGCCACGTGCTGACGACGACCACCGGTGCGACGGTCGTGACCGTGTCCGACCACGCCGATGGCGAGGCATTCGCGGCGATCCGCCCGCAAGCGATCTCGCTGCACCTCGAACATCCCGACGGCAGTCCCCGCAACACGTGGCAGTGCACGGTGTCCGACGTCGACCGGCTCGCCGACCGCGTCCGAGTCACATTGGACGGACACGTCCCGTTGGTCGCCGAGATCACCACCGAGGCCCTCGCCGCGCTCGAACTGCGACCAGGCGATCCGGTGTGGGCTGCCGTCAAGGCGTCCGAGGTCACCAGCTATCCGATGTGAGTGTGGTCCATCGTTGGCCGCGCCCACTCTGCGGCCCGACCCGTCAGATGGGCTGAGCCGTCGTGAGCGGTCCGATGTCGGTACCGAGGTGGCGGTCGGCGTAGTGCCAGAAGTGCACGGCGCGTTCGCCGACCGACTCCCCGACGGGAGTGCCGTCGGAATCGAACACGGCCCGGACGAAGCTGCCTGACGGCCCGGCCCCGACCGCGACGACGGCCTTGCCGAAGTCGGCGCCGGGGTCGGGATCTCCGTCGGGGATCGGGCGCCATGACTCACCGTCGTACGCGACGTGGCAGCCGTCGACGTCGTCGAGTTGTCGGTCCGGGAAGGCGCGCCACGTGCCGCCGGTGCGCGTTGCGTCGGCCGCGACGACGAGGTCGTGTTCGAGCTCGTACGGGTCGTACTCGAGCGCGACGCCGCCGACGAGGGCATCGAGCATCAACTGCAACGGGAGGTCGGGGAGTCCTCGCAACATGACGTTCAACCCAGCGCCCGAGCGTGGGTTCAGCTCGGTCGGC
>DASUEW010000200.1:0-16699 GCA_036274875.1 Ilumatobacteraceae bacterium | reverse complement strand
CCCGAACTGTCTGCTTCAAATGGCCCGTGGCTTCCGATGAAGCAGACAGAAAGGAGGAGAGCTCGGTTCTGTCTGCTTCAAATGGCCCGTGGCTTCCGATGGAGCAGACAGAAAGGAGGAGAGCTCGGTTTCGGTTCGCTTTTCGGCTGCTGTCGATTGGGCGCAAGCGATCGCGAACCGGCGGTGTCGACGATGGCCCTGTCCCGCAATCCGGCGGGCACGACACCCGCCCAGGAGGCACCCGATGTCATCGTTCCTGTACCGCCTCGGCCAGCGCTGCGCCCGCCACCCATTTCGGGTCATCGGCGCCTGGCTCCTCATCGCCCTCGCCGTACTCGGTCTGAACGACCGGTTGGGGGGCAGCACCAAGGACAACTTCACCGTCCCGGGGGTCGAAGCCCAAAGGGCCACCGACCTCCTCGACGACCACTTCCCCGAGTTCTCCGGGGCACAGGGACAGATCGTGTTCCACGTCGACGAGGGAAGTGTCACCGACCCGCAGAACGCCGAGACGATCGGCCTCGCCCTCGACCAACTCCGTGACGGTCACGATGTGACTGCGGTGTCGGACCCGTTCGACGCCCGTGGGCCGACCGTGAGCGCCGACGGCAGGACGGCGTTCGCGTCGGTCAACTACTCGGTCGACCCGCTCGAGAGCGAGCACGCCGAGGAGGCCGAGGAAGCCGCCACAACCGCCCGCGAGCGTGGCGTCGAAGCTGAGCTCACCGGCACGCTGGTCCACGCCGAGATCCACAGCAGCGAGCACATCGGCCTCGCGGTCGCGGTGATCGTGTTGCTCGTCGCGTTCGGGTCGATGATCGCGATGGCGATCCCGATCGTCACCGCCCTGATCGGGCTGATGATCGGTCTCGGCGGCGTCGGCATCATGGCCTACTGCGTCGACACGCCCGTCACCTCGACGATGATCGCCTCGATGATCGGCCTCGGGGTCGGCATCGACTACGCGCTGTTCGTCGTCACCCGCCACCGCAAGCACCTCCACGAGGGGATGTCGGTCGAAGACGCGGCAGGTGTCGCCAACGCCACCGCCGGACAGTCGGTGTTGTTCGCGGGCATGACCGTCGTGATCGCGATCACCGGCTTGGTGATGGCCGGCCTGCCAGCCATCACGGCGATGGGCTTCGCGGCGGCGATCGTCGTGTTGTTCTCGATGTTCATCGCGGTCACGCTGCTGCCGGCCTGTCTCGGTCTCGCCGGCCGCCACATCGACCGCTGGGCGATCCCGCACCGCAAGGACCGCGGTGCCGACGCGCACCAGACGTTCTCCGGCCGGTGGGCCCATCACGTCGGCAAGCGCCCGTGGCGCTACGCGCTGATCAGCCTCCTCGCTTTGCTGGCGTTGGCCGCCCCGGTGGCCAAGTTGACGATGGGGTTCGCCGACGACTCCAACACCGGCGACGAGACGACGCAGCACAAGGCGTACGACCTGCTGACCGACAACTTCGGTCAGGGCTTCAACGGTCCGCTGATGATCGTGGTCGACCTCACGGACAGCACTGATCCGACTGCTCTGGCCGACATCGGCGCTGCCGTCGCTGCCGACCCCGGTATCGCCGCCGTCCAGCCGCCGTTGGTCAACGAGGCCGGCGACACCGCGGTCATCATGGCGCAGCCGACGACGTCGCCGCAGGACAGCGCGACCGATGCGACGGTCAAGCGACTCCGCTCCGACGTACTGCCGGAGACCGCCGAGGTCACCGGTACCGACGTGATGGTCGGTGGCCGCACGGCGATGCTGTCCGACCTGTCGGAGCGCATCACCAGCCGGCTCCCGGCGTTCGTCCTGGCCGTGGTGGCGTTGTCGTTCATCCTGCTGATGGTCGTGTTCCGATCGGTGATGGTCCCGTTCAAGGCGGCCATCATGAACCTGCTGTCGATCGGCGCCGCCTACGGCGTGATCGTGGCGGTGTTCCAGTGGGGCTGGGGCAAGGGCCTCATCGGTCTCGACTCCACGGTTCCCGTGAACCCGTTCGTCCCGATGATCATGTTCGCCATCCTCTTCGGGCTCTCGATGGACTACGAGGTGTTCCTCCTGTCGAGCGTCCGTGAAGAGTTCCAGCGGACCGGCGACAGTCACCGCAGCGTCGTCGACGGCCTGGCCAACACGGCCCGGGTGATCACCTCGGCGGCGCTGATCATGATCAGTGTGTTCCTCGCCTTCGTGACCGCCGACGACGTGACCGTCAAGATGTTCGGTCTCGGCCTCGCCACCGCAGTGTTCATCGACGCCACGCTCGTGCGGATGGTGCTCGTGCCGTCGACGATGAGCCTGCTGGGGTCGGCGAACTGGTGGGTCCCGCGCTGGCTCGACCGGATCCTGCCCCACATGGACCTCGAAGGCGGCCACTTCGAGACCTCTTCGATCTCCGACGCCGAGCTCGAGCGGCTGCTCGAGGCCGAGCAGGAATCGGGCGAGGATGCCGGAGAGGAGCGAGAGCTCGAGCCGGTCTGAGCAACCATCCCCAACCACCCCACCCCACTGCACCATCACCTCACGCAGGTGAACGAGGAGGCCCGGCACAATTGCCGGCCTCCTCTCGCGTCTCGTCTCAGTGCCCGGATCGCTCGAGCAACGCCTCGACGTCGAGGTCCCGGCCGGCGTCGAGCGCACGTTCGAAGACGTCGTCCCCGATCAGCGCCCGCGCTGACTGCTCGGCGCGGTCGACGTCGAACCACTCGTAACCGGCCACGGCGTCGCCGTTCGAGACCCGCAAGTGCGTCGCGCGCCCGAGCAACTTCGCCGCCAACTCGCCGTCGCCGGCCGCGGCGGCGACGCCCGCGAGTCCTTCCACGGCCCGCGCCGCGGCCCGGTCGTCGGCGAGCCGGCGTGCCATGGCGAACGCCTCGCCGTACCACCGGCGCGCCTCGTCGAGGTCGCCGGACGCCTCGGCCACCCGGCCGAGGTGCGCCGTGGTGAGCACGACGCTCGCCGTCGTATCGAAACGCGCGGCCAACGCACGCGCCGCTTGATGGCAGCGGGCGGCCTCGGCGAGCTCCCCTCGGAGCCGGTGGACGAGCCCGAGACCGTCGATCGCGGGTGCCTCGGCAACGGGCAGACCGAGCGCGCGTGCGAGCTCGACGGCCACGCGGAAGAGATCGCCCGCCGCTTCGACGTCGCCGCGCTCGAGTGCGAGCGATCCCAATCTCGTGCTCATCGTGGATTGCCAGCCGCGCAATCCGTAGGTCGCGCTGACGTCACGGGCCTCGCGGATGGCAGCCTCGGCATCGGCCGTCCTCCCGGTCGACACCAGCAACCGGCTGTGCTGCTCGAGGGTGATGACCAGCGTGGCCACATCGCCGACGGTCCGCAATCGATCGAGCGAATCGTTGTACTCGCGTTCGGCTGTTTCGACGTCGCCGCGCAACGTCGCCGCGAACGCGCGCAGCCCCGCCGCGATTCCCTCGCCCCAGGGTCCGCCCACCATCTCGTGCGCCTCGTGCGCAACTTGGAGATGCGCGGCGGCCACCTCGATCGCGCCGTCGAGCATCGCCACCCGCGCCGATACCAGTCCGGCCATGCCTTGCAGCGCCCGATCGCCGGACTGCTCGCTGAGCGCGACCGCCTCCGCCGCCCGGCGCGCCGCGGCGTCGGCGTCACCGACATCGAGGGCGACGCACGCCGCCCACGTCGCCGCCGGCGCGCGGACCTCCGCAGTGGTCTGGGGAGAACACGCGAGCGCCCGTTCGAGCCAGCGGTATCCCTCGTCGGCGCGCCCGGCGTGCCACCAGAACCAGCCGGTGTAACCCGCCGTCGCCTGAGCGGTGGCGCCGTCGCCGCGCACGATCGACCACTCGAGCGCAGCGCGCAGGTTGTCGAGCTCGTCGGTGAGATGGCCCAACCACCACACCAGGTTGCGGCCCTGCGGGGTGCGCCAGTCGACGTACGACAACTCGGCGAGGCTGCGGTAGTAGGCGGCGTGTCGGTCGCGTACGGCCTCACCGTCGTCGCGACCGGCGAGGCGTTCGCGGCCGTACTGGGCGAGCGTCAGCAGCAGCCGGTAGCGACCCGCGCCGTCGTTGACGAGGAGCGACTTGGCGACCAACCGGCGGACGATGTCGCCGACGTCGTAGGCATCGAGGTGCTCGTCGGAGCAGACCGCCTCGGCCGCGTCCAGGGTGCAGCCGCCGGTGAACACGGAGAGCCGTTCGAAGACGGTTCGCTCGTCTTCGAACAGCAGGTCGTAGCTCCAGTCGGTGACCGCCCGCAGGGTCTGCTGGCGGGGCAGGGCCGTGCGAGCACCGCCGGTGAGCAGCCGGAACCGGTCGTCGAGTCGTTGCGCCAGCTGCGTCACCGTGAACGCATTGCAGCGGGCGGCGGTCAGCTCGATCGCCAATGGCATCCCGTCGAGGCGCTCACACAGATCGGCGAGCACCCCCCGATCCGACTCGGCCAACTCGAAGTCGGCGACCGCGGCCCGCGCCCGCTCCGCGAACAGCGTCACGGCATCGTCGGTGTCGAGCGGCGGGACGGTCCACACCATCTCACCCGGGACCCGCAACGCCTCGCGACTCGTCGCCAGCAGGCGCAGGCCCGGCGCCGACCCCAACAGATCGACCGCCAGCTGAGCGGCGGCGTCGATGACGTGCTCACAGTTGTCGAGCACCACCAATGTCATCCGGTCAGCCAACGCTCCGCGGATCCGATCCACGCTGCTGACCGCCGCCAACTCGGGCTGACCGGTGGTGTCACTCGTCGACAGCCCCAGCGCGCCGGCCACCGCCGGCGCCACCCCTTCGCCTGTCGCCGTGCTGTCGAGGGCGACGAACCACACGCCGTCGGGGAACGGCGTGACCCGGCCGGTCGCGACCTCGCTCGCCAATCGGGTCTTCCCGGATCCACCGGCACCGACAAGCGTCACGAGCCGATGAGTCGCGAGCAACTCACTGACACCGGCCACGTCGCGCTCACGTCCGATGAAGCTCGTCAGCGACGGCCGCAAGTTGGTCGGCGGGCCCGATCCGGTCACCGCGTCGCGCGCGGGGACGCGTGCCCGCGGCGCAAGCTCCAACGACGGGTCATGGCCGAGGATCGCCGCCTCCAGCCGGCACAGCTCCGGGCTCGGATCGAGGCCGAGCTCTTCGGCCAGGACCCGCCGCGCATCGCCGAAGACGCGCAACGCGTCGGCCTGACGCCCGGATCGGTACAGGGCGAGCATCAGCTGGCCACGCAATCGTTCGCGGAACGGGGCGGCGGCGATCGCGGTATCGAGATCGGGGACCAGGTCCGCGTCGCGGCCGATCGCCAGCAACGCATCGAAGCGGTCCTCGCGGGTGGCTGCCCGTAGCTCCTCCAGTCGGCTCGCCGCCGCTGCCGCGCTCGGCACATCGGCGAACTCCACGAGCGCATCGCCTCGCCACAGGCCGAGCGCCTCATCGAAGCACCCGACCGCCGTCCCGGCACGACCCTCGTCGAGCGCCGCCCGTCCCTCGTGCACGAGCCGCTCGAATCGAACCGCATCGACATCGTCGGAAGCGACCGACAGCGAGTAGCCGGGTGGCCTCGTCGCGATCACGTCACCACCCAGGGTCCGGCGCAACTTGAACACGGCAACCTGCAACGCGTTGCCAGGGCCCTGAGGCGGCCGCTCACCCCACAGTTCGTCGATGAGGCGCTCCGCCGGGACCACCGCCCCCGGACGCAGGGCGAGAAGAGCGAGCAACGTTCGCTGACGGCCCCCGGCGACGGCGACGGGCCGCCCTTCGCCGTCGCTGACCTCCAACGGACCGAGAAGGCGCACCTCCACGAGCAGAACGTACTCCCGGCTCGGTGGCCCGGAAAGCGAGACTCCAGCGAGCCGACAGCGGGTTCCACGACGATCGAACCGTGGATACACCGCTCCCAACGAGTCATGCCCTACCGGGACCGACGCTCACGCGACAGCGCCGTCAGCGAGCCGAGATCCTTGCCAGTGTCGACGCCGGGCACCTGCACCGCGCCGCCGATCTGGCCCACGAGCACCTCGCCGAGGTCCCGAACGACCGAGCCGTGCTGCTGGCGGTCGTCACCGCGCTCGAGCGCTGCTCCGATGCCCGCATCCGACGACGTGTCGCCGAGTTCGCCCCCATCGAGCCCCCGACCCCCCAGGTTTGTGTCACCGATACCGGCGATCTTCGCCGATGTCGGTGACACAAACCGCTGCGTTGACGACGGTGCGGGCTGACGTCAGAGCGTTGGGCGTGGGATCGGGTGGAGTTGTTCGTAGGCCCTCGCGGCACGCAGGACCAGGGCGTCGGCGAACATCGGGCCGACCAGTTGCAGACCGATCGGCAAGCCGCCACTCGTCAGCCCGCACGGGATCGTGCACGCCGGCTGTTGCGTGAGGTTGAACGGGTACGAGAACGGCGTCCACCCGAGCATCGACACCGGGTCCATGGGCGTGTGGCCGGCAGGGCGCGCTTCGAATGCCGGCACCGCGACCGAGGGGGTGACGAGCAGGTCGAACCGCAGCATGAACTGGCGCATGTGCGATCCCAGCTCGACGCGCCGCAGGTTCAGCCGCTGCACATCGAGGTTGCTGAGCACCGACCCGAGGGCGGCCTCGGCCGCGAAGTCCGGATCCGTCACCGTCTGCTGCTGCGCGCTGAGCTGGTTCCACAGCACCCACGCGCCCGTGAACCACAGACCCGTCGTGATGTCGAGCGGGTCGGCAAACCCGGGGTCGACGGCCTCGACGTGGGCGCCGAGCGCCGCCAACTCGCCGGCTGCGACGGCGACCGCGGCGGCGACCTCCGAGTCGACGTGGCCGGCGTACCCGAGCGTCGGTGAGAAGGCGATGCCGAGCCCGGCGATGCCGTCGTCGAGACCATCGAGGTAGTCCGAGGTGTCCGGTGGCAGCGACGTCCAGTCCCGCGCGTCGGGTTGCTTGAGCACGTTCATCATCAACGCCGCGTCGGCCACGCTCATCGTGTGCGGACCGATGTGCGAGACGGTTCCGAACGGCGACAGCGGGAAGGCCGGTACGCGTCCGAAGCTCGGCTTGAGCCCGAAGTTGCCGCAGAACGCGGCGGGGATGCGCACCGACCCGGCACCGTCGGTGCCGATGCTCAGCGGACCCATTCCGGCCGCCACAGCAGCGGCCGTACCGCCCGACGAGCCGCCGGGTGTCTTCGCCGGATCCCACGGGTTCCGCGTGATGCCGGTCAGCGACGAGTTGGTCTCGCCCTTGCAGCCGAACTCGGGTGTCGTGGTCTTGCCGATCAGCACGGCTCCCGCCTCGCGCAGCCGGGCGGTGGCCGGGGCGTCGACGTCCCAAGGCTGGTCGGGATCGACCGTGTGGCTGCCGCGCCGCGTCGGCCAGCCGCGGGTGAGGATCAGATCCTTGATCGACGTCGGAACGCCGTCGAGCGGACCCATCGGTTCGCCGCGCCGCCAGCGCGCCTCGCTGGCGATGGCCGACACCATGGCGTCGTCGTTGGCCACCAGGCAGAACGCGTTGAGCCGCGGATCGAACGTGTCGATCCGCTCCAGCACCGCCCGTGTCGCCTCCACCGGCGACGCCTCGCCGCGCCGGTACAGCTCCAACAGCTCGGTGGCCGTGCATTGGGTCAGGTCCGTCGGCGTCTCCATGTCCCATGATCGCCGCCCCAACCCCGTTCTGTCTGCGTCAGACGCAGCCGTGGGCCCAACGAAGCAGACAGAACGGCTGGGGGTTGGGGGCGCGTGAACGACAGGTGGACGCGAAGTGACGGCCGAGGGTACGAACGGTGAACGCCGCGCTACAGTCGGGCCGATGCTCAGCTATCTCGATGGCGCCACCGGCAGCATGCTCCTCGCTGCGTTGGCGGGCGGCTTCGCCGGTCTCTCCGTGCTCTTCAAGATGTACTGGCATCGGTTCCTCGGGGTGTTCTCGAAGAAGCACCGCATCCGAGCCGACGAGGCACGGGCCGAGCTCGTCGTCGACGCCGACGTCGACGCCTGACCTCGAGCCGCTGACGTCTCCTCCTTTCTGTCCACGACGGTGAATGGTGCGCCGAGCTGATCCCGGCTCCTTTCGGGACCCGATGTCGCGCGTGTTCGTCGGCGACGACGGCGTGTGGCGGGGCATGTCGAAAGAGGCGCTCGCCGACTACGAAGTACTCGCCGAATCCGCGTTCTTCAGGGACGCCATGGCGCGGGGCGACATCGTCAACACCGAGCGGACCGACGACGTGTCGTTGCCAGGCGACTGGGCAGGCGTTCTCCGGCACGATCGCATCGACGTGCTGTCGTACCCGTACGAGTGGCCGTTCGAGATGCTGCGCGACGCCGCGCTCCTACAGATCAGGCTCACCCGCGGTGCCCTCGCCGACAAGCTGATCACCAAGGACGCCTCGGCGTACAACGTGCAATTCGTGGGCACCAAGCCGGTCTTCATCGACATCGGCTCGTTCGAGCGGCTCCGCGGCGGCGAGCCATGGCCCGGCTATCGCCAGTTCTGCGAGCTGTTCCTGAACCCGTTGCTCGTCCAGGCGTTGTTGGACGTGCCGTTCCAGCCGTTGCTGCGCGGCAGCGTCCACGGCATCTCACCGACGATCGCGGCCGACCTGCTGCGTGGCGAGGGACGGTTCACCAAGGGCGTCTTCACGAACGTCAAGTTGCACGCCAGGGCCGAGCGTCGGTACGCCGACGCCGACCGCGAGCACGACATCAAGGCCGAGCTGAAGCGAGCCGGCTTCGCTCCCGGGTTGATCGACGCCCAGTTGAAGAACCTCGAGAAGGCGATCACCGGGCTGAAATGGCGCAGACAGGACTCGACGTGGTCGGGCTACTCCGATCGCGCGCACTACGACGACCAGGATCTCGGCACCAAGGAGCGGTTCGTCGCCGCATCCGTCGAGTCCCGGTCACCGGGCCGGGTGCTCGATCTCGGCGCCAACGACGGGCATTTCTCCCGGCTTGCACTTCAGGCCGGGGCGTCCGCCGTCGTCGCCGTGGATTCCGACGATCTCGTCGTCGATCGGCTCTATCGCGACCTGCGGCGAGAGGGTGAGCGGCGTGTGCTCCCGCTCGTGCTCGACTTGTCCGACCCGTCACCGGCTCTCGGTTGGCGGTCTCGGGAGCGCCCGTCGTTCGTCGAGCGAGTCCGCCCGGATCTCGTGCTGTGCCTGGCGGTCGTCCACCACCTGGCGCTCACCAACACCGTCCCGCTCGACGAGATCGTCGCCTTCCTCGCCGACTTCGGCGCCCCGCTGGTCGTCGAGTTCCCCCACCACGACGACCAGATGGCGTCGCGCCTGCTGGCTCGCAAGCGCACCGGCGTGTTCGACGCCTACAACCGCGAGAACTGGGAACGCGCCCTGCAGGCGCGCTTCAAGGTGCTGACGACCGAGACCCTCCCCGGCGGTACTCGCACCCTGTACCACTGCGACCCCTTCTCTGATTGAGCCGGCTCACCCCCACCGGAGCGAAGCACGTTTGGTCGCCGGCTCGGCCTGATTGAGCCGGCTCACCCCGCACCGGAGCGAAGCACGTTTGGTCGCCGGCTCGTGCGGCGCACGGTCGCTCCACGTCGTCGACCCGCGTTCTGGGCTGCTGTGCGATTCGGCACGCGCTGGACGCAGCAGCCCAGATCGGTTCGATTGACCGGCTCAGTCAATCAGACACGGCCGGCGACCAGACGGTCCGCCCGCCAGCGTGGGGTGAGCCGGCTCAATCAGACATGGCCGGGTGCAGCGTGGTCTCGTTGCCGTCGCGGGTGACCTCGTACAGCACGACCTCGTTGTGGCCGTCGACGTAGAGATCCGCGACGTACCCGGTGAACGCCCAACCGCCGTCGCCGCGGCGATACCCGCCGACGACACCGGCCAACGTCCCGTTCACCGCCGCGACCAGCTCGGGCGGCTCCGAAGATCCGCCGCTGACCGTCCCGGCGAGCACGAACGGGAGCTCACCATCATCGGTCGGCAAGTCGTCGAACAACGCCGCCTGGTCGAGCGTGGCGCGCCACTCGCTGGGGTCGCCGATCCCGAGGTCCGCGACGGCCGTGCCGACGAGGTCGCCGTTCTCGCCCACCGCGGCCAGCGCCGTCCAATCGTCGCCGTGCGAGAACTCCGCGCTGCGGCGTTCGGCGATCGCGATCGCGGCGTCGACGTCGGCGGAGACCTTCGGCTTCGTGCGCGCATCGCTGCCGTCGTACAGCGAGTGCCCGTCGAACTCCCAGTCGACGTCGGCGTCGAGAACGTCGACGATCGACGGGAGCACGTCGATGTTCTGGGCACTGTCGTCACGGATCTCGCCGTCGACCTGGCCCGGCACCTTGATGAACAGCGGAACGCGATACACCTCCTCGCGATTGGCGTCGGTCACCTTCATCCGGCCGATATCGGGCGCGGTCAGGTTGGTGCCGTGATCGGAGGTGACGACCAGCAACGTGTCCGACCACGCAGGCGACGCGCGCAAGTGGTCGACGAGCTCGCCGATGAGCGTGTCGGCCGCGCCCACCTGCATGCTGTGGAGCTGATACTCCATGCGGGCTGCGAACTCGTAGCCGGGTTCGCTCGGGTCGGTGATGTGCTCGGGCGAGAACGAGGTCCCGACGCCCGTTCGCGAGAGGACCCACGGGCGATGGGGCAGCGCGACGTGAACGAAGTGCACGGCGGGCGAGCCGTCGATGGCGTCGGTCATGTCCCGCAACACACCTGCCTGGCCGAGCGGGCTGCGCTCGTCGGCGTCGAGCCCCTGCCACTTCGCATACGCCTTCTCGATGAGTGAGTCACCCTCCGAGGCGTCGGCCGCGGCGCCCGCCTCCTGGCGCACCAGCTCGTCGCTGCTATCGGCGGCAGCGTCCTCGGCGCCGTACTCTCCCCACGAGTTGTCGATGGCGGGCAAGTCGTCGCGCAGCCGGGCGGGGAGCACCCGGTGGCCGTAGACCACCGATGCGTCCTCGATCGCCTGGCTGAGCGGCTGTCGAGGTGGCGGCTCGCACACGTTCGGCGGGCACAGGTCGGTCACCGACTCGTAGCGATGGACGGGCACGTCCGCGCCGAGCAGCGTGAACAGGCTGCGCGGATGATCACCCCACGTCGGCAGGTCGTCGTCGTCGCCCAAGGTGCCGTCGAGGATGGAGGGCACGGCGCGGTGAGTCAGGTTGTACTGGCTCGACGCGTTACGGAACCACGTGCTCACCGACGCCAACTCGGCGAAACCGGGGTACCGCTCCTCGTTCAGCGAACCGTCGGCGCGCATGAGGGTCGCGGCGGCGAACTCATCGAGCACGACCACGACGACAGGTCCCCGGAGTGCGGGCACGGCGACGTTGCCGATGTCGCCCAGTGAACGGCCGGCGACCAACTCCGACGTCGGACTGAGGAGGAAGAAGGAGCCGACGAAGAGCAGGTTGGCCACCGCCAGGTACGACACGAACAGCTGCGCGCCGCGTGTTCGCAGCACGAGCCAGGCCACTCCGCCGCCGACGAGCAACGCCAACCCCAGCACGGCGACGATCTGGTCGAGTCCCAACGTGCGCAGCAGAGCGAGCCCGAACGCCGCCGCCAGCGTGGTCACCACGATGGTGAACACGATCGTGCCGAGTGGACGGCTGATCGTCGACGCGAGCGCCGTCGCGGCGATGCCGACGAGGGGCGGGACCGATGCGATCAGCAGCGCGAACCAGATGATCTGGCTTCGGCCGTAGTTGCCGGCGACGAAGAACTCGGGGTTCTGCCCGAACAGGTCGAGCAGCGGCTGGGTGACCGCGAGACCGCTCAGACCAAGGATGATGAACGCGCGCGCGCGCATCCCGATTGACACTGACTCAGACGCCGGTGGTGGCACCACTGAGGACACCGCGCCGCAAGCTACCGGCGAGCACGCCGTCGTCGTCGTCAGGCCACGGACGACCACCCAGATGTTCGAGTGGACCGATGCGCCGTCGACGGCGATCCGTCGCGCACGTCGGCAGCGTGGCATCTCGCGCTTCCATCTGTCGCCGAGCTGGTCGCCTGTTGCATCGGAGTCGACAAGACCACTCGAACGCCTGCCGGCACCGCAGCCCCAGCCTCGTCGTCACGCCACGGCACGATGAGCGCCCCCTGGAACCCGGTCTGAGATTCCGGTCCAGGTGCCCGAGCAGCACTATCAGCACACCGGCGGCTAGTTCGGCCGAGTGGGCCCGGTGTCAGGTGACTCGCCGGTCTCGACGAGTGCTTCGGCGACTTCGCGGAGCTTGATGTTCATGTACTGCGACGCGCGGCGCAACACGTCGAACGCCTGGTCGGCCGTGATTCGTTCGCGCTCCATCAAGATGCCTTGCGCCTGCCCGACCATCTCACGCGTCCGGAGGGCCTGGATGAGGTTGCCGGTCCGCCTTTCGTCCGAGGCGCGGTCCTCGGCCGAGTCGATCGCGAGGCGGGCGAGCGTGGCGAACAGCTGCCCCTGGGCGCGGTCGGTGGCGCCGAACGCCGCCGGAAAGCGCGCATAGAGGTTCAGCGCACTCGGTCGGCTCGCCGAGATGCAGTAGGCCAAGACGCTGCGAATGCCGGCGCTCACTGCCAACGGCCCGAAGTTCGGCCAGCGTGGATCGTCGATCAGATCGGCGGCGTAGAACGTCGAGCCTCGCGTCGCCGCGTCGAGACATGGGCCCTCGCCGGTGTCGATCTGCATCTGGTCGACCGCGATGACGAGCTCGCTGCTGGCGGTGGCCGTGGTCACCCTGCCGTTGTCGATGAGAAGGATGCCAGCTGCCTCGCAGCCGTCGACCGCTTGCTCGGCAAGGTCGACGATGCGCTGCAGCGTGCCGCGGACGGTGCCTTCTGCGAACAGGGCGATCGCCACCTCGGAGAAGCTGTTCTCCAGATCGACCGACTCGTCCGCACCGGGCACACCACCATTTCAGCACGATCCCCGGATCCGAGCACGCTCGACAACTTCAACCGGTAGAATGAGGTGGCTTTCGACAGCGAGGGTTCCTCGAGGCGTGCGGTTCGCCGGCGCCCGGCATCAGAAGGTGGCCCGTGAACCGTCCAACCGCTGTCGATGATGGGATACCTGGGGACGCGTCCCCGGAACGGCCCTCGGCGACCGTGACCCCCCATCGTTTCGGGGAGTTCGAGATCGCGGTCGGCTTCGACGTCGATCAGGCCATCCTCGTCGTTCGCGGCGACGTGGACGTGCTCACTGCGCCCACGTTCGGCGCGATGTTGGGCGTGCTCGTCGACGAGGGCCACCCGAACGTCGTCGTCGACGTTGGCGCGCTGGGGTTCATGGACGCCGCCGGGCTCGGCGTGATCGCCAACATGTCGGTTCGCCTGGCGGAGTCCAACCGGGTGCTCACGATGCGTGCGGTGTCGCGTCAGACCAAGCGGATCCTCGACATCACCGGTCTGAACGAGCTCGTCCGGCTGGAGGAGCCGTTCAACGTGCCGGCACTGGGCGCCGAGCAACGCTCCGACGACAATTCCTGGGCGGTCGTCAGCAAGCCGGCCGACCTCGTCTCGGATCTGGCACGAGTCGGCTCGCAGCCCAACCACAACCTGATCGACGCCGCGCTCCGTCTCGTCACCGTGCTGGCCGGCGCCACGGTCGAGGGTGCCGATGGTGTCAGCGTCACACTCGAACGACACGGCCGTCACTCGACGGTGGCGTCGACCAACGACACCGTCTTGCTGATGGATGACCACCAGTATGAAACCGGCGAGGGCCCTTGCCTCGCCGCCGCAGCCGAGGGTCACTGGTTCCACAGCGAGTCGTTGGCTGACGAGGGCCGTTGGCCGGCATTCGTCCCCCGTGCTCTCGAGGAGGGCATCGCCAGCATCCTGTCGACACCACTCATGGCGGCGGAGCGGCCCTTGGGCGCGCTGAACATCTACTCCAACACCGAGCGAGCCTTCGGGCCGCGCCAGCAGGAGCTCGCCGCGCTGTTCGCCTCGCAGGCCTCAGGGATCTTGAGCGACGCTGGCGCGGACGCCGTCGACGAGCAGTTGGGTAGGCGCATCCTCGACGGATTGATCGCCCGCGAGATCATCGCCCGCGCCGAAGGCATGGTGATGGCACGCGATCACGTCACCGCCGAGCACGCAGCCGCCACGCTTCACCGGTCGGCCCGAACAGCTGGCGTGGCCGTCGTGGAGCACGCCGCCGACATCGTCGCTTCGGCCCCAAGCGCCGTCGGCGCTGGGAGCTGAGCCGCGCCGTGCCGCAGACGATCGATGTTCTCGAAAGGGCTCGCCGGGAGGTCGGTCTTTCCTTCGCCGACCTGTGGATGCGCTATTTCACACTGGGCGGTATGAGCACCGCGCTGGAGGTGGAAGCGATCCTGTACGGCGCTCTCATCGCCAACGCTCACGACCGCGACGTGATCGCGGTCGCCCTCAACGAACGCTTCGCCGAGTTGGGTGGCGATCATCCGGTTCCGTACGCCGGCGACGACGTCGACGACGAGCCCGATGATTGAGGATCATCACTGAGGATCGTGACTGTCGTGGATGTGACTGTCGTGGATGTGACTGTCGCGGACGTGCCGGCCGAGGACATCACCACCGAAGTCCGATCCGAGGTCGCGCCAGACCGTGTGGATGTGGTTGACGCCACGTTGCGTGTTGTCGTACTCGGCGAGCAGGCGCCGGCCCTGTAACCGGTAGTAGTGGGGCTCGCCGGGCTCGACCCCGCCTGCCCATGCAAAGGCCAGCCCGTCGAGGTCGTCGTCGGCCCGGTACTTCGCCATTTCCGCGTCCGCCAGCTCGTCGGGGATCCGACCCACGTACACGTCGAGGAGGGCGCGCAGGATCTGGCGTTGTTCGGGTAGCAGGTCGGCGGCGGGGATGCCCTTCGGCGCCGTGGTGAGACTGACGGCGGCGAGGTGTTCGGGGCGGAGCCCGGCCTTGCGCTCGGCGGCCCACTGGCTCTCCTCCACCCGCGCGCCGAGCGCCTCGGTGAACCGTCGCCGCCAGATGTCGGAGAGCGGGAGGGGTCGGTCACCTTCTGACAGTCGCGACCGATTCGCCGTGACGAGGTCGACGGGAGCGACGGGCGACAGGATCGTGGCGGCGAGCTGGGCCTCGTCGAGCGAGCGCACGAGCTCTCGACCGAGATCCTCGGCACCGGCGAGCGGACGGAGCAGGTGGGGACCGAGGAGTGGCGACACCGCTGGGTCGGCGCCGAGGAAGCACGGTGTGGATCCGGCGACCTCGCCGTCGACGATGGTGTGGTTGATCGAGACGTGGTGTCCCCCGAACCGCCATGCCCACGTGCCGTGCTCGTCAGGAACGCCGAACACGCGCACGTAGTACAGTCCCGGGTCGCGGCCTCGCTCGCGCTCCCATCCGGCCACCCAGCCCTCGAGCTCGTCGAGCACGTTCTCCAGTCCGATGATCGTCGAGACGGTCACGTACCCGGCCCGTGACATGCCGGTGCGCAGAAGCTGCATGGCCAGTCGCTGCTGCGCCGGTCGCATGCCCGACAGCGGCAGGCCACCGTGGTCGGTTGGCGTGTAGAACCACAGCAGGCGTTCGTCGTCGGCTGGGAACGGCCATCCGGCGAGCCCGAGCTGATCGGCGTCGAGCGCGCCGAGCAACCCCGCCGCCGCCTCGCTCATGCGCCGGGCGACCTCCTGGCGAGCGTTCATCGACCCGGCTCCCGGAGGCCGAAGATGAGCTCCGGATCACGGGGGTCCCACGTGCCGGTCACCTGCGAATGGCTGCCGACGCGCCGCGTGCGTTCGAGGAGTTGGCGACCGAGCTCCATCTGTTCGCACTCGAACGTGAGCAGGGCCTCGGGCACCGAGGCACTGTGGAGGAGCGCGTCGACGAGCGCCCACGCGTCGGCCGCCGCCTTGGCGGTGCCGGCAGCGGCGTGCGGTCGAACCACCCAGGCCGCGTCGCCGATGAGGCAGGTCCGATCCAACGCCATGCGTGGCACGGCGACGTCGTAGATCACCTGCACGAACGGTTGCTCGACGCCCGTGACCACGGCGGCGAGGAGGCGCGGGAGACGGGCCCTGGCAGTCGCCCGGACGTCGTCGATGTGGTCGGCCCGAGCGGTCGCCGGTGGGAGCGACAGCTCGTGTCGCTCGCCGAAGACATCGGTGAGCACATCCCCCAGATCATCGCCGGCCAGGTAGTTGCGATACCAGACGTAGTTGATGAGCCGGCGGCCGGGCTCGACGGATCCGTCGAGCCCCGGGATCGGGTACACGAGGATGTGACTGTTCGCGAACACGTGGTACGTGATGGCGTCGACGAGCGCGGCCGAGTCTGCCGGCTCGAGCTGTGCTTCTGGCACCATCCCGCGCCACGCCACGTAGCCGGCGTACTCGCGGGTGGCCTCCGGGATCAGTTGGCTGCGGAAGCCCGACCCGATCCCGTCGGCACACACCAACAGGTCGACGCGTTCGGGGGCGCCCTCGGCGAAGTGGACCATCACGTGATCGTCCGCCGGGGTCCGCCCGATCGCCTCGTGCCCGAGCACGTAGCGGTCGTGCCCGTAGCGCGCCAGCAGCGCACGGTAGATCGTGTTCCACGAGCTGAACCGGTACGGCTGCGCGATGTCGTGGGCGACGGTTCCGTCGCGGGCCAGGTAGCGGATGCGGTCGGTGGAGATGCTGATGTCGTCGAGGTCGACCCCGGCGCGCTCGACGAGGTAGCGCGCGCTGTCAGGGAGGAAGCCGATCCCCGCGCCGCGTTGTTCCAGCACGGTGCCGGAGCGTTCGTGGACCGTGACGTCGAATCCTGCGTCGCGCAGCACCAGCGCCGCCGTCAAGCCTCC
>DASUEW010000199.1:0-2094 GCA_036274875.1 Ilumatobacteraceae bacterium | reverse complement strand
ACGTCGACGTCGATCACGTCGATGCGTGGTTCCCATCTCCGCAGCGCCGAGCGAACGTCGTAGGCGATCATCCCGGCAGTCGTCGCGTCGGATGACGAGAACACGTGATGGTGGATGCGACAACCGAACTCCGGCCGCATCGGGCGCTCCCCCGGGGCGGTGCCGAGGACGAGCCGGATCGACTCCTCGACCTCCTGCTCGTCGGCGACCATCGCGATGCCGCCGGCCGCGTCCGTACGCAGCGGGAACGCCCACCCACGCCCGATGAAGAGATCGGTCATCGTCGCTCCCTCACGCGATCAACACCGTCGAGGCCGTACCGGCCAGTTGTCCCGGCGCGCCGAAGCACACCGTGCAGGCCGACCCGGTGCGCGCCGCCGCCTTGCCACCGAATTGGACCGTCGGGCTGCCCTGCACGACCGTGCCCTTCTGCTTCGGCGGCGTCGCGAACGTGTCGCTCGGGTGGAGCCCGACGTGCGGCGGGACGTTCAGGCCCGAGGAACCGACGACGACCGCCGGCTTGCCGCCGATCAGCACCTTGGGTTCGCACTTCGTCGTGATCGCCGCGCTGAACGGGAACGGAGGTCCGGGTTGCGGTGCGCCCGACGTGGGGTTCGGGATCTGATGCGCCGCGCACGTCGCGGTGATCTTGTCGCCCATCACGGCTGCGGGAGTTCCCATTCGTCGATCCTCTCTCGTTCCTCTCTCGGTCGTCTGTGTTCCGTGACCGTCGTGTTCAGTTGAGCTTGACGACCGAGCCCTTGATCGTCGTCTCGCCGGTGCCCTCGAGCTTGGCGCTGGCGCCTTTCATCTCGAGCGCGCCCGAAGCTTCGAGCTTGATCTTGCCGCCGGACACCGTGACGTCGCCGCCCTTGATCTCGATCCCGCCCGGTCCGTCGAGCACGATCTTGCCCTTGCTGCTCAGGTAGATGTGGTCCTTCGACTTCGAGATCGCGATCCCGTACTCGTTGTCCTTGGTCTTGATGAGGATGTGGTCCTCGTCGTCGTAGTCGCTGATCGTGATCTGATGGCCCTTGGTGGTGGCCCAGCGACGGATCTTGATCTTGCCGTCGGTCTGATCGCAGTACTCGACCGCAGGCGGCTTGTCCTTGCCGTTGTACAGGCCGCCGAGCACGTACGGCATCCGGACGTCGCCATGCTCGAACACGACCAGCACCTCGTCGTCGACCTCCGGCACCACGAAGAGCCCGCGCTCCTTGCCGGCGCCCGGCAGGCAGACCCGCGCCCAGTTGCTCTCGAAGTCATCCGACAGCCAAGGGAACTTGAGCTTGACCCGACCCAGCTTCTCGGGGTCCTTGACGTTGGTCACGACGCCGACGACGACGCCGTAGACAGGGTTCGCCCCGGCACCGGTGGCGCCGAGCGACGACAGCCCGAGCATCGATCGCTCCTGGCGGCCGGCGACCTCGAACTCGGTGTGGTAGCCGTCCTCGTCGAAACGGTGGCGTGTGTGCGACAGCATCCAGTTACCGTCGAACGGCCCGGCACCGGCGATCGTCACCAGCTTCCCCGTCGTGAGCCGCGGGTCACCGACGGCGATGCCCTCGGCCTCGGCGAAGGCCGACGAGATCTCCTCCGCCGTCGCCTTGGCGATGACCTCCGCCTCCGCGGTGGTGCCGATCGGCCGGTCGCAGGTGACGAACTTCTTCGCCCCGAGCGTGGTCGCCAGCGCCCCCGGCGCCCAACCGCTCGTGTCGAGGCTCACGCTCGTCGTGCCCGCTCGCGCGGTGTGGGTGACCTTCTGCTTCGCCTTGTAGTCCCATCCGCGAGCTTCGACCTCTTTGACCTGCTGGGCGCCGCTGACGCGCGGCCGGAACGAGATCAGCTCCCTCCCGACCCCGAGGTCGGGTCCTCGCGATCCCGAGCCGCCGCCCCGGCGGAACGAGAGCTTGCCGTCGCGGACGGAGACGGTGAAGCCGATCTCGCGTCCTCGGGCGCGCATGAACTCCCAATCGGTGATGTTGATCTGGCTGACATGCTCGTGGACGGTGCCGGACGAATCGACCGTCCCGATCGCGATCCCTGCCTCGCCGGCGATCTTCTTGACGATGTCGGAGTCGGTCTGCTGATTGA
>DASUEW010000198.1:0-4035 GCA_036274875.1 Ilumatobacteraceae bacterium | reverse complement strand
TCGCCGAACGTCTGGGTGTTACCGCCAAGCATCACGTCGCGACGCATCACGTGCTCAAGGATGTCAGGCCGTCGCCCAGATCAGCACTTCGGCGCCGTCGTCGCCGGCGGTGAGCTCCAAACCTCCGGCGTCGGTGAGGCGGACCGCGTCACCGGTGTCGAGCCGCCCGGCGTGCTCGAGCTCCGCCGTGCCGATGGGCACGAACACGTGGACGTGGTGATCGTCGGGGATGGTCACGGTCTCGCCAGCGTGCAGTCGCCCGCCCCACAGCACGGCATCGCGCTGATGGATCGAGATCGCCGCGTCGTGGCCCTGGCCTGACGCGATCGGTACGAGCCCACCCTTGGCGAGCTCGTCGTTGATGTCGAGCTGCTGGTAGCCGGGATCGATCGACTCGGTGTCCGGCGGTACCCACATCTGCACGAAATGCACGTCCTTCTCCGCGCTGGCGTTGATCTCGGAGTGCCAGATGCCGGTGCCGGCCGACATTCGCTGGGCGAGACCCGGATAGATGATGCCGCGGTTGCGTTCGGAGTCCTTGTGCTCCAGCTCACCCGACAGGACCCAGGTGATGATCTCCATGTCGCGATGGGGATGCGTGTCGAAGCCCGTTCCGGCGCGCACGGTGTCGTCGTTGCTCACGAGCAGCAGGCCGTGGCCGGTGTTGGACGGATCGTGGTGGGGACCGAAGCTGAAGGAGTGCTTCGAGTCGAGCCAACCGATCTTGGTGGCGAAGCGCTCGTCGGCCCGGCGGATGTCGATCTGGGGGATCATGACTCTCCAAACACTTGTGCGCGCAAATTATTCCCGGGTCTGATTTGAGTCGGCTCACCTTACGTTGGCTCGTAGCGGGTTTGGTCGCCGCCTCGTGCGCGGCCGACCCGGAACTGTCTGCTTCATCCGGCCCCTAGCTGCCGTCTGGAGCAGACAGTTCGGAGGACAACGCGGAACTGTCTGCTTCATCCGGCCCGTGCTGCCGTCTGGAGCAGACAGAACGGGGACCCTGTCCCCGACTCGTGCGGTGAACGTAGTCAGTCTTTGGCGGGCGGGATGCCTCGGGGTCGCAACACGCAGAACTCGTTGCCCTCCGGGTCGGCGAGGACGACCCATGTGACGTCGGGACCCTGACCGACGTCGATGTGCTCGGCCCCGAGTGCAACGAGCCGAGCGATCTCGGCGGCATGGTCCTCGCCCTCGTACGGGGCGACGTCGAGGTGCACGCGATTCTTCGTCGACTTGGCGTCGGCAACCGGCACGAAATCGAGGTCGGGGAGCAGCCCGCGGGGGTTGTGCAGGGTCACGCCGCCCTCCTGCTCGGCGAAGATCGGCCAGCCGCTGGCGGCGACCCAGAAGCGGGCAACCGCGTTCGGGTCGACAGCATCGACGACGATCGACGCGATCGGTCCGCGACCGATGTGACGGTCACGCGGCTCGAGGACACAGAACTCGTTGCCCTCGGGGTCGGCGAGCACGATCCACGGCACGTCCGACTGTCCGATGTCGGCGTGCGTGGCGCCGCTGCCGACGAGTCGTTCGACGAGCTCCGCCTGGTGGACCACGGAATCACTGGCGAGATCGAGGTGGATCCGGTTCTTCGTGGTCTTCGGGTCGTCGACGGGCACGAACACGAGCGCCGGGACGTCGTACGACTGACCGTTGCCGGCCGGTTCGACGACCACCTCGTCGGGCGCGATGAACGTGACCGGCCATCCGATCGCCTCCGCCCACCAGTGCGCGAGCACGCCAGGTTGGGCGGCGTCGATCACGACGGAAGCGAACCGAGTCGTCATGGCACCCCACTTGATTGAGTCGGCTCACCGCTGGTCGGATGCCACACGTTTGGTCGCCGACTCGGGTCGCGCGGAACGTCGCTCATCGCGGGTCCTCTTTCTTGGCGCGGCTCGGCTGGACACGGGGCGCTTCGTTGGGCATTTTCGGGTAGACCGGCGGCCACGGCGCGTCGGGGATGCCGTCGGCGAGGTCTTCGGCGAAGCGTTCGACCAATGGAGCGATCGTCTGCGGGTCGTCGTCCATCTCCTCCCAGGGATCACCGAGCTCGGCCAGTCGCGCGGGCACCGTCGCCATCGTGAGCGCCTCGTGGTCGATCGATCCCAGCTCGTCCCACGCGAAGGGAGTCGACACCTGCGCCCCGACGCGCGGTCGAACGCCCCATGCGCCGAACACGTTCTTGTGCGGTGCGTTCTGGTTGAAATCGATGAAGACCCGGTGTCCGCGTTCTTCCTTCCACCACTTGTCGGTCAGCACGTCTGGATGGCGACGAGCCATCTCGCGCGCGACGGTGATGCAGGCACCGCGCACCGCGAACGAGTCCCAACCCGGCTCCACCCGCACGTACACGTGCAGCCCCTTGCTGCCCGTCGTCTTCGGGTAGCTCATGATGCCCAACTCGGCGAGATAGGCGAACACGTGGCCGGCGGCCTCACGTACACCGTCGAACGGAACGCCCGGCGAGGGATCGAGATCGATGCGCAGCTCGTCGGCGTCGTTCGGCGTCGAGGCCCGGTACGGCCACACGTGCAGGCCGAGCACGCCCTGGTTGACCGCCCACAGAACATGCGCGAGGTCGGCGATCACGAGCGCCCGTGACGGGGTGCCGTTGATGGTCTGCACCGTCGTCGTCGACAGCCAATCGGGAGCGGTGTCGGGGATGCGCTTCTGGAAGAACGACTGGGCGCCGACGCCGTTCGGGTACCGCTCGAGCAGCACCGGGCGGTCGCGCAGGGTGCGCATGATGGGCTCGCCGACGTCGAGGTAGTACTTCGCGAGATCGAGCTTGGTCTCGCCCCGTTCCGGGAACATGACCTTGTTCGGGCTGGTGATCGCGAACGTGCGTCCGTCGACGACGAGCTCGACGGGGTCACCGTGTTCGGTGGGTCGCGCCACCGCGCCGACGCTACCGGGACCAAGTCTCACAGGAATACTGCCCACGGGCCTCGGCGGTGTTTACACTCGCCGCATGATGCGCAGGACGCTGCCCAGGGTTGCCAAGACGAGACTGATCGGACTGCTCGCAGTGGCGAGCCTCGTCGCGGCGGGCTGCGGGGGAGGTGGCGACGACGAGGCGGACACGACCGAGGCGCCCGACGACACCGAGGCCACCGACGACACCGAGGCACCCGACGACACCGTCGCCGATACCGCGCCGGAGACCACGACCGACACGTCGGGCCCGCAGGTCGGATTCGACCAGGTCCAGCCGGCGGTCGTCCAGATCATCGCCAAGGGTACGATCCGCGACCCCGAGCTCGGCGCGACTTCCACGGCCGGTTCGGGAACTGGGTTCATCATCAGCCCCGACGGGATCGCCGTCACCAACAACCACGTCGTCACCGGAGCTGCCACGCTCGAGGTCTACGTCGGTGGCGAGCTCGACCGGAGCTTCAACGCCGTCGTGCTCGGCGTGTCGGAGTGCAACGACCTGGCCGTGATCGACATCACCGAAGACGAGCCGTTGCCGTTCCTCGAGTGGTACGACGGTGAGCTCGCCGCCGGGCTCGAGGTCTACGCGGCCGGGTTCCCCCTCGGCGACCCGGAGTTCACGCTCACACGTGGCATCGTCGCCAAGGCGCAGGCGTCGGGCGAGACGCCGTGGGCGTCGATCGACTCGACGATCGAGCATGACGCCAACATCCAGCCCGGCAACTCGGGCGGTCCACTGGTGACCGCCGAGGGTCAGGTCGCGGCCGTCAACTACGCGACCGGCTCGCAGACGAATACGTCGCAGTTCTTCGCGATCAGCAAGGAGCTCGCCGAACCCGTCGTCGAGCGCCTGATGGACGGCGATTTCGAGGCGCTCGGCATCAACGGTCAGGCCGTGGTCGACGAAGAGGCCGGGATCGCCGGCATCTGGGTCGCGGGTGTGGCGCCTGGCTCGCCGGCGTCGGAGACCGGGATCCTGCCCGGCGACATCGTCACGACGCTCAACGGGCTGCCGGTCGGCGGCGACGGTACGTACTCCGACTACTGCGACGTCCTGCGCACCGCCGGCGACCGGCCGATCACCGTCGAGGTGCT
>DASUEW010000197.1:0-3435 GCA_036274875.1 Ilumatobacteraceae bacterium | reverse complement strand
GTGCGGGCCGTCTTCGAGCTGGAGGTCGAACGTCGGACATCGTCCCGCGGGACATGTAGATCCGGGTCTCCTTGTGGCCGCGCGACATGGCCTCGTACGCGAGCTCTCGGTACAGCAGGTCGTCGCCGAGCATCATCGTCGCATCGCACGTCGTCCGTGGGCCTCGTTGACCGTCATGGCGTAGGCGAGGCCGGCGTGGCCGGCGTCGATGTATCGGACGGGCACTTCGACGCCGCCGCCGGCGACCCGAACGCGCTTCGTGCGCTCGTCGGGATCGACATCGACGACCACTCCCCTGTTGCCGTTGCGGACACCGACCTTGCGGTCGTTACGCAGCATCATCACCTTGTCGCCGGCTCGGATCAGCACGCCAGCCGGTGTGGCCGCGTCGGTACAGGATTGAGGCAGCGGTCATGCCGGCGGCGACCCACAGCGAACCGATGATGACCAGCAGCTCCGATGTCATCGCGACGTCATAGGTCCCGGGACATCTGCGAGTGGTGCAGGTGGATTTACGAGAAGCCGCGCCTGACCACGCCGGCGACCGATCCGCCTTGTCAGGTACGGGGGGGTACTAGTACCAAAGGACACTGGCGAAGCCGCACCGACTTGCGACGAGGGTGGACTCATGACTTCACCGGCGTCGGCGCGATGGGCGGGAATCCCGCCCGGGGGTGGGCGACGCTACCTGTTGAGTTCTCACGACGGGTTCGGGCTTGGTCATACGCGACGCAACGCTGCGATCGCGGCCGCGCTGCTGGCGGACCCGTTAGCACACGTCGTGATGGTCACTGGCGTAGCAACGGATCTCGACTGGTTACGCCACCCGCGTCTGACAGTTGTGCGGGTCCCCGCGTTGATCAAGGATGCGACCGGTGCCTACTGCAACCCGCACCTGTCGTTCGAGGAGGCACTGACTGCCAGAAGGGACATCCTCGAAGGACTCGTCCGTTCCTTCCAGCCGCATGCGTTCGTGATCGATCGCCATCCGTATGGCGTCGCCGGCGAGCTCCGTGCCGCGGTCGAGTTGGCGCACTCCGCCGGCACGGCCGTGATCCTGGGCCTGCGCGACATCCTTGACGAGCCCGACGTCATCGCGACCGAGCTGGCCGGTGATGGATGGGCCGATGTCGGCGATCTGTTCGACGAGGTACTCGTGTATGGCGGACGCGACGTGTGTGACCATGTGATGGAGTACGGGTTGCCGATCGAGCCGACGTATTGCGGCTGGGTCACCGAGCGCACCCGGGTGACGCGCCGGGATCCTCGCCTCGTCGTGGTCACGGGCGGTGGAGGTGCGGACGCGGAGCATTTGTACCGGCTTGTGATCGACACCGCCCAACTGCTCAACGCACGACGTGTCGCCGCCGGCCATGCCCGAAGGTTCCTCGTTGTCGCCGGACCCTACGCCTCGTCGTTCGATGCCCGTGTGCGGCGGCTACGGATCGTGCGATCAGTGAAGGGATGCGCTGCGCTCTATGCCCGGTCCGGGGCGGTAGTTCAGATGGCCGGTTACAACTCGGCATTCGAATCGCTCGGCGCCGGGGTGCGCCCGATTCTGCTGCCGCGTCGGGCCCCGCGTCGCGAACAAGCGATCCGGGCCTCTCGCCTGACGGCGCTCGGCCTCGCTGACATGATCGACGACGCCAGCACTGCCGGCGAACTTGCGTGGCTGCTCGGTCAGGATCGGCGTCTCGACCACACGGCATTGGCCGCCGCCGGCATCTCGCTCGATGGCGCGGCAACGGCGGCGCACGCAATCGCGACGCACAGCAGTGTCAGGGCCCGCTCATGATCGGCGTGATGCGGCTGATGCGGCCACTGATGCGCCGCTATCGTCGAGCGCTCCTGCTGGGCTCGGTCCTGGCCGTGGCGGAGGTGTTGGTGAGCCTCGCCCAACCGTGGCCGCTGAGCCGGATCGTCGACAACGTGCTGACTCCGGGCGGCTCGAACTACGGCAGTCAGTGGTACGTCGCCGGCGCGATCGGCATCCTGATGTGCCTCGTTGCGTCGACTGCCCTGCTCGACTACTGGTCGACCCGAGTGCTCGCCGCGGCCGGTCTGCACCTCGGCAACGATCTGCGGGCCACCGCGTTCTCACATTTGCAGCGACTCTCGCTGCGCTTCCACGGCGACCGACAGGTCGGCGACCTCTCGGCGCGGGTGACCGGCGATGCCGATCGTACGCAGGACATGGTTGTCCAGACGCTCGCGGTGCTGCTCCCCAACGCGCTCTTGATGGTCGGGATGTTCGTGGTGATGGCGATGATCGATCCGTGGTTCACCGTGCTTGCCCTCGTGGCCACACCCGTGCTCGCGTTCACCGTCTTCCGCTCGACGACAGAACTCAAACGTGCGTCGCGGCGAGCGCGAAAGGCGGACGGCGCGGTGGCCGCCGCAGCGACCGAATCCCTCGGCGCGGTTCACCTCGTCCAGGCGTTCTCGCTCGAACATCGCCAGGAGGAGCAGTTCGGTGAGCTCAACGCGTCGAGCATGCGGGCCGGATTGGAAAGCGTGCGCCTCCAGGCCCGCTTCAGCCCGATCGTCGACCTCGCCGGCGCACTGTCGACATCGATCGTGTTGTGGTTCGGCGCTCAGCGGGTGATCAGCGGCCGGCTGAGCCTCGGCGTGCTGTTGGTGTTCCTGAGCTACTTGGGTTCGTTGTACAAGCCGATCAAGGCGATCGCCAAGCTCAGCACGGTCACGTCCAAGGGCGCCGCCGCCGCCGAGCGGGTGTTCGAGGTACTCGCCACAGCTCCCCAGATCGTCGAACGGCCGGGTGCTCGTCACCTCCCGCGCAGCACCGGTCGAGTCGACTTCGTCGGCGTGCAGTTCGCGTATGACGATGTCGTCGTACTCGACGGGATCGATCTCAGCGTCGAGCCCGGCGAGCGCCTTGCCCTCGTGGGGCCGACTGGAGCCGGCAAGAGCACGCTCGTTTCACTCGTCCCCCGATTGGCCGATCCCCAGCGGGGTCACATCGCAATCGACCGCATCGACGTGCGCGACGCCTCGGTCGCTTCCGTGCGCGCTCAGGTGTCGATGGTCCTTCAGGACTCGTTGCTGCTGCGCGGCACCCTGCGTGACAACGTCGCCGCCGGCCGACCGGGTGCCTCGGCCACCGAGGTCGAGCGTGCGGTTCGACTGGCGCTGGTCGACGAGTTCGCATCGCGGCTTCCCGACGGCCTCGACACGATGGTCGGCGAGCGCGGCGCCACCTTGTCGGGCGGGCAACGCCAGCGGGTCGCGATCGCCCGAGCGATCCTTCGTGACACACCCATCTTGATCCTCGACGAGCCCACCAGCGCTCTCGACGCCGAGACCGAAGAGCACATTGCGGCGGCATTCGCGAACCTGCCAACGGGCCGGACAACGTTCGTCATCGCCCATCGGCTCTCGACGGTCCGCTCGGCCGACCGTATCGCGGTGCTGGAG
>DASUEW010000196.1:0-2714 GCA_036274875.1 Ilumatobacteraceae bacterium | reverse complement strand
TTGAACGGCAGGGCCTGGAGCGCGGCCCACAGCTCGGTGTCGTGGTCGACCGGGGCGCCGGTCACCGAAGGTGTCTCGGGCACATCGCCGACCGGCAGCGGCAGTCGCGCCCGCGTCCGGGTCTGGTCGATCGCCTTGCGGTGGGCGATCGTCACCAGCCAGCCTCGAACGTTGCTCTCCGGCCGCAGGTTCGGATAGGCCTTCAACGCCGCGAGGAACGTCTCGGCCCACGCGTCGTCGGCGTCTGCTCTGCCGAGCATCGCCCGGCAGACGCGCATGACCACGGCGCCGTGCTCGGCGACGACGTCCTCGAACGGTTGCACCACTCCAGTCAAACGTCTCGCCTCGTCCGAACGTGAGGTCGTCGGCCGCCATCACGACAAACCGGTCTCGCGCACGGTGATGCTCAATCGGCCGGGGGGCAGGCCGAGCCCGGGTGGTGCCGTGCCGGCGTGCACCTTCGGGACTCCATGGTGGATCAGGCGGTTGGGCCCTCCGAACACGAGCAGGTCGCCGCTGCGCATGTCGATGTCGGTGAACGGCGCCGTCCGACGGTCGACGCCGGCAAGCCGGAACACGCACGAGTCGCCGAGGCTGATCGTCACGACCGGGGCATCGGCGGGCTCGTCGCCGTCCTGGTGGATGCCGAGCCGGGCGCCGGGCGCGTACAGGTTGACGATCGCCGCGTCGGGCGCGTACGCGACGGCCGCCGGGCTCTGCGCGCCGTAGGCGACGCCGACGGCGGCCCGCGCCAGCTCGATGACGTCGTCGGGCAGCGGCTTCACCGGAGCGCCGTCGGTGTCGTCGGCGGTCCGCGAGTACTCGTACGGCAGCCAGTGCCAGCCGAGGCACACGGATTGGACGCTCATCAAGTGACCGGTCGGCACCCGTGGGTGGCGTAGGCCGGCAGGTGGAGCGGCCCATCGCCGGAACGCGTGGGCCAACGCTCGCTGGGAGTCGGCATCGAGCCACGCCGACACGTGCACCACCCCGGGCAGGACGACGTGCCGTCGCGTCGGCCGGGACGGGCTCTCGATCGACAACGACAGCTGTCCGTCGGGTGCGGTGGTGATCGGTGGCAGCACGGTCGGCACCCCACCGCGACCACTGCGCCGAGTCCGTCGTAGTACGGCCGGCCGAACGATGTCACTCATGCCACTACAACGCTCGCCGGGCGTCGTTCGTGAGGTGTCGCGCTTCGGCACAGTCCGTCAGTTGATCCGGATCACCCGCACCTGATGGAGGTTGGAGCCCTGGAATCCTTCGACGCGGATCAGCTCACGCACGTCGGAGAGCTCGAGCCTGCAACGTTGGTCCACGTCGACCGAGGCGCGGGGTCGGGTGTCGACGTACACGTCGACGCGATCGAGCCTGCCGACGGCAACGGTGAGTGTCGGTGGGTCCCACTCGACGTCCATCGATGTGCTCGGCTCGGCGTCGAGCAGCCGGGCACAGTATGCGTGCAGGTCACCGTTCCCTTCGAGCAGATCGGCGCGGCTCATCGCGTACGTGCGGTGACCGACGATGCCGACGTCCTCGATCGGGGCCCCGTCGGAGGCGCCGATGCGCGTGGCGCGACGGACCGACATCGTGAAACCGACACCCCTGGGCAGCCTCGGCAATTGCTGCGACGTCCCGGCCAGCACGCTGTTGAGGGTGTCGGCCCGCCATACGTTGGCGCCCCCGGCTCCGGTGGCGTGTCCGACACTGACGACGGTGCCGAGGCCGTTGTCCGCGAAGCCGGCCGCGAACAGGTCGGCCGCGGAGTAGGTGGTCGGATCGACGATGGCGACGACCGGACCGCCGTACACCTGGCCGATGTCGTTGCACCGCTCGTACGGCGTGATCGCGACCGACTGCGAGTACACCTCGCCGGTGCCGATCGCTTCGAGCAGGGTCCGCCGCCACGGGCCGAGCTCGCGCCGGTTTTGCGGCGCGTCCGTCATCGAGCGTGTGAGGTCGGACGCGATGATCGAAAAGCGTGTCGGCGAGATGTGCGCAGGAGTGAACAGCTGCAGCAGTCGCTCGGCGGCCCAGATCAACCCGCCGGGGTTCCCACGCAAGTCGATCATGAGCCCGTCCTGGGGGAGCTCACCGAGCATCGTGACGACCTCGTCGACGAACCCGTCGTCGTCGGAGAGGTCGAAGCTCCACAATCTCAGATAGCCGTACTCGCGCCCGCCGACGGTGATCGACCGGGCCGACACGTTGTCCTGGAACTTGCCGGTCAGCCAACCGCTCGAGTCTCGCGTGACACCTTCACGCGACACCCGATCGCGCTGTTCGCTGCTCCACAACTCGGTGTTGAACGACAGCTTCTTCGCCCGTCGCACCAGGGCGCGATCGGGATGCATCGCGGTGGCAGTGGCCGACGGTGCGGTGGGGTGCGGTTCGTCGGGACCCGGGCCGGGATCGACGAACCTCCACTCGAAGCGATGCTCGCGGAGTCGCCCCCGCTCGCCGACTCGATAGCCGACGATCACCCACTTCTCATCGGGTGGCGGCCCGATCCCGAGCGGACGGAGTGTGAGCGAGTCGAGGGCGCGTGCCATCGCGCTGTCGGGGCGGCCGCCGCGCTCGACCTCGCCACGGCGGCGGACGGCCTCGGCGATGGGCACGCCGTTCCATTCGATGATCTCGACGCCGGTGCGGAACTTCGGATCGTCCACGAGGCCCTCGATCACCTTCGATACGAGGAATCCGGGCCCCAAATC
>DASUEW010000195.1:0-9749 GCA_036274875.1 Ilumatobacteraceae bacterium | reverse complement strand
TCCGGGTACTTCTTCCTGCAGCCCTCTGTCGACGCACTCACGTACGCTGGCCGCGTCGGCATCGACGTCGTCAACATGAGCTACTACGTCGATCCGTGGCTGTTCAACTGCGCGGACCATACGGCCGATTCGCCGGAGGATCAGGCCGAGCAGCGGACCATCGTCGAGGCGATGCAGCGCGCGCTCGACTTCGCCCATCGACGCGGCGTCACGCTCGTCTCGGCGGCCGGCAACGGGGCCAGCGACTACACCAAGGTCATCAACGACGCATCGAGCCCTGACTTCGCCGACAGGCAAGGCGAGGCGCCGTATCTCCGCACCGCGCTCGATCCCGCGACCTGCATCTCGATGCCGTCCGAGGGCGACGGTGTGATCTCCGTCAGCGCCACGGGCATCTCGACCCGCAAGTCGTACTACTCCGACTACGGCAACGGCTATGTCGACGTCGCCGCCCCCGGTGGCGACGTGTACGACACGCCGACCAACACCCGCGACATCACCAAGGCGGTCCTCGCCGCGTATCCGGAGTCGCTGGCGAGGGCGCGCGGCCAACTCGACGCCAACGGCGACCCACTCACGACGGCGGTGGTGAAGAGCTGTGACTCCGCCGGCACGTGCGCGTACTACCAGTACTTGCAGGGCACGTCGATGGCTTCACCGCACGCAGTTGGGGTGGCGGCGTTGATCGTCAGCAAGTACGGCTACCGGGATTGGCGCAACGGCGGGCTCACGTTGCTGCCAGGCGTCGTCGAGTGGATCCTGCGCGTGACCGCGACCAAGACACCGTGTCCGGTCCCGCCCGAGTTCACGTACACGCGCATCTTGCCGAGCGGCGCCACGGTCACGGCGACCCACGTCTGCGAGGGCCATCGCTGGGCCAACGGCTTCTACGGCAACGGCATCGTCAACGCCCGCCGGGCAGTGGGGCACTAGCCCTGACGCTGCCGAGCGCGCCGCCGCGAGATCCCTCTGGGAATTTCTTCTGGGAATTTCTGCGAATTTTCGCGAGGTCGGTATCTCGACGGGCTCTGGACCATCACATACACGACACGAGGAGACACCCCGCAGCGGGCGGGGTCCTCCTCGAAGTCGAGTAGTGAGCGGGAACCGGAAACAGGCAATACACGTAACACCAGACGGGCCAGGGCGGACTGGCCCGTACAAACGGGCAATTGACACCGGCTAGGGCGGACTGGCCGGGAGCAGGCGGGAAAGCGGGAAAGCGGGAATTCGTGCCAGTGGCGGGCTGGCACGGCAAGACGGACAACTGCGAGGTGGGCCAGCGGCGGGCTGGACCGGACACGCGGACAGCGGTGACGGAGACAACCGGAACCGATGCAACACCGTTAGATGGAACACCGTGATGGGGCTGATCGACAGCGTGGTCGACGGCCCCATCGGTGTTTTTCGCTCGGGTTGCGCTGCTCAACCGGGTGAGGCAGGCCGGGTCACGCCCGTGGGGCGGGTACTGTCAACTTGGTGCACGGCCGACGCGGAGGCGCCGGACGTCGAGGCGTTCGCCGGTCCGTTCGTCGATCACCACCGGCTGCACGACTGCACCAGTCTCACGGTCCTTCAACACGACCGGCGGACCGTCGCCGTCCGGCCATTGCCAGTCGGTCCCCCATCGCCACATCGCGGCGAGCACGTCCCAGAACGCGCGGCCCTTGTCGGTGAGGCGGTACTCGTGGCGGGGCGGATGGTCCTGGTAGACGACACGCTGCAACATCCCGTCGTCGCACAGCCGGTTGAGGCGCGCCGCCAGCACCGCCCGCGGCGCGTCGAGCGCCGACTGGAACTCGTCGAACCGGCGCCGGCCGAAGAACGCCTCGCGCATCACGAGAGGCGTCCACCAGTCGCCCATCAGGTCGGTGGTGCGGGCGATCGGGCACGACGCGTCGTCGAACCGGGTGCGCCGCACGGTCAGTCCCCGACTCCCGCGCCGGCGGCTGCGCCGGCAGCGCCGGCCGCGACTGGGACGCGCTCGACGCGGGCGCGCACGTGCTTGTGGTGCGGGGTGCCGGCGAACCAGTCGCGGTCGTCGGTCGACGTGAGCTCGTTCGGCGCCACGCCGACCGCGTCGCTCGACCCGCCGGGGCCGAGGCCGAATCCGTTCGGCAACGTCACGTGGCCGGCGCGCAACGTGTCGGTGACCTCGACCACGGCGACTGCCGAGCCGCGACGGGTCGTGACCCGCGCCCGGTCACCGTCGGCGAGCCCGAGCGACGTGGCGTCCTCCACCGAGACCCGGAGCGCACCCTGGTGGTCCTTCTTGCGCCAGGCCGGGTCGCGCTGGATCGTGTTGGCCGTCGACGAGCGACGCTCGCCCGCGGCGAGCACGAACGGGAACTCGTCGTGCGGCGGGATCACCGCCGTCTCGTTGGCGAGCCCGTCGAGCTCGTCGAGCAGCTCCGGGATCGCCAGGGAGACCTTCTTGTCGGCGGTCTCGAGGCGACGCATCGTCTCGTCGTAGTCGTCGACGCTGAACGTCAGCCCGGACGGGCTGGCGAGGATCGCATCGAACAGCGCCTCGCCGAGCTCGAGCCCTTCGCCCTCGATGCCGGCGCGGCGGATCGAGTCGCCGAACGCAAGCGCGCACCGGTGGGCGAGCCCCCAGATCGCTGCCGCGCCGGCCGCGGGCACGCCGTCGGGCGTCGTCAGCGTCGGGCCGAGCGCCTCGTACATGAGCACGCCCGCCATCCGCCCGAGCTCCGGTCGGGCGCCGATCAGGGCGAAGAACGCCTCGCCGAACGCCGACCGGCCGCGCTCGGCCGCGGCCCGCAACGGCTCGACGACCGCGTCGTCGTACACGCCGAGCGCCCGGCACAGCCGGGAGTGGATCTCGCACTCGGGCAAGGTGCCCGGGGCCGGCTCGAAGAGCGGTCGGCGCAGGTGGAACACGTTGCGCGGGAACTCGAGGTTGAAGAACGTGCACTCCCACTTCTCGTACTGCGACGCGGCGGGCAGCACGTAGTCGGCCTCACGGGCCGTCTCGGTCAGTGCCACGTCGATCACGACGACGAGGTCGAGGGCGCGCATCGCCTCGCGCATGCGGTGGCTGTCGGCGATCGAGTGCACCGGGTTGCCCGACTCGACGAGCATCGCCCGGAACCGGTCGGGATGGTCGGTGAGGATCTCGTCGGGGATCACGTTGCACGGCACGAGCCCAGTCACCAGCCGGTGACCGGTGACGGGTGTGGTCTGGCCGCGGGAGTCGGCGCCGCCGCCCAGCAGGGCGACGAAGTGCGAGTGGATGTTGACGCCACCCGGCACGCCGAGGTTGCCGGTGAGCAGGACCAGCAGCTTCTCGAGGTAGCTGTTGAGCGTCGAGTGGGGTGCCATCTGGATCCCGAGGTCCTCGAGCACCGACACACCGCCGGTGGCGTTGCCGATCGCGCGCGCGGCACGGCGCACATCGGCTTCGTCGACGCCGGCCTTGGCGCACGACTCGGCGACGTCGATCCCGCGCAGGTGGGCGACGAGCTCGTCGAGCCCGTTGGCGTGCTCGGCCAGCCAGGCGTCGGCGAGCAGACCGTCCTGCACGAGGATCGCCAGCATCGCCGCCAGCAGGTGGGCATCACCACCGGGCAGCGGGCGCAGGTGGATGTCGGCCAGGTCGGCTGACTCGGTGCGCCGCGGGTCGACGACGATCAGCGTGCGGGCCGGATCGTTGGCGAACTCCTTCAGGATCCGGCGGGCCTGCTGGATGCCGTGCGACTGCCACGGGTTCTTGCCCCAGAACACACCGACCTCGGCATGCTCGAAGTCCGGCGCGGTGTGGCAGCGCGAGCGGCCGAACAGCTGGCCGTCGACCCAGAACTCACCCGTCTTCTCCTGGGCGAGGGCGTTCGACGTGTAGCGGATGCCGAGCGCCGATCGCGTCGCGCCGCCGTACCCGCCGCCGAGGTGGTTGCCCTGCCCGCCACCGCCGTAGAACAGGATCTTGTCGCCGCCGTGCTCGGCGATCACGTCCTGGAACCGCTGCGCCACCTCGGCGATCGCGGTGTCCCACTCGATCTCCTCGAACGTGCCGTCGGGGCGGCGACGCAGCGGTGTGGTGAGCCGGTGCGGGCTGTTCTGGTAGTTGTCGATGCGCAGGCCCTTCTCGCACGTGTAGCCCTCCGACGCCGGGTGCGCCTTGTCGCCGCGAACCCGGGTGATCGTCGGCCCGTCGATGCGGACCTCGAGCCCGCAGTTCACCGAGCACAAGATGCACGCGGTCCGGTGCCATGTATCGCTCATCGCGTCGCTCGTCGCCTCGTTCAACGCACGGCTCATCGCGATTCCTCCGTTCGAGTGAGTTCAACAAGCGAACGTACTCCAGGACGACCATCTTGTCGAGGTCGGAGATCGAGCAATCCGATCCACCGGCGGCGACGAACAGGTCGTGAGCGGTCGACCGCTGGGGGACCGCCGACCCGAGAGGAGATCATCTTGTCAACCTGGTCACGACGCGACCTGTTGCGCGTATCCGCCGGTGCTGCCGTTGTCGCAGTTCCGATGGGCGCCCTGAGTCGCAACGCAGCAGCCGCTGGGAAAGCGACACCCAACTCCGTCGAAGGCGCCGTTGCCGCCGCCGACGCGTTCGACGCCACATTCGTCGTGGACACTCACGAGCCGGTGATGTTCTGCGTCCACGACGCCAAGCTCGGCGAGGTCTCGATCCTCCACGGCACCGATGAGGTCGTCGTCAAGGATCCGCAGCTCGTTCGCCGCATCATGCACGCCGCTTCGCGGCAGAAGCTGTGAGGGGGAGCCATGTCATCACACCGTGAGGCACCCGAGATCTCCAAGGATCCCGTCGCCGACAGCACCGACACGTACGCGTTCGTCAGCCCCGACCGGCCCGACACCGTCACGATCATCACCAACTACATCCCGCTCGAGGATCCGGCGGGCGGCCCCAACTTCTTCGAGTTCGGCGACGACGTGCTGTACCGCATCAACGTCGACAACGACGGCGACGGTAAGGCCGACATCACGTACGACTTCAACTTCAAGACGGTCGTGCAGAACCCCGACTCGTTCCTCTACAACACCGGACCGATCGCCTCGCTCGACAGCCCGAACTTCAACCGGCGGCAGTTCTACACCGTCACCGAGGATCGCAAGGGCAAGCGGACCAAGACGCTCGGCCGGAACCTGGCGTCGCCACCGTGCAACGTCGGCTTGCGGTCGACACCCGCGTACTCCGACCTGGCGAACTCGGCGATCTACTCGCTCGACGACGGCATCGTCGTGTTCGCCGGGCAGCGCCTCGACGGGTTCTACGTCGACCTCGGGTCGGTGTTCGACCTGGCCGCGTTGCGGCCGTTCCAGAACCTCCACCTGATCCCGACCCCGGCGGCCCCCGGCATCGACGCCTTGCGCGCGTTCAACGTGCACACGATCGCGATCCAGATCCCGATCAGCCGCCTGACCCGCAAGGGCAAGGTGCCGACGGATCCGTTGGGCCGCGACACCGTGATCGGCGTGTGGGCGTCGGCGTACCGCCAGAAGGGCCGCTACCGCGACGAGCACCGCAGCTGGTCGTCCGGCCCGTACCAGCAGGTGTCGCGACTCGGCAACCCGCTGTTCAACGAGGTCATCGTGCCGATGGGACGCAAGGACCGCTGGAACGCGCTGCCGCCGCACCGCGACTCGGAGTTCGCCAAGTACGTGGCGCAGCCCGAGCTGGCGAAGCTGCTGCCGATCCTGTATCCGGGTGTGTTCCCGAACCTGGCAGCGCTGACGGCCGATCGGGCCGACCTGCTGGCGATCCTGCTGACCGGCATCCCGGCCGGCCTGATTCCCGGGTTCCAGAACTTCACCGGCACGACGCAGGCCGACATGTTGCGGCTCAACGTGGCGATCCCGCCCACCGCGCCGGACTCGGTGAACCTCAACGGCATCCTCGGTGGCGACCTCGCCGGCTTCCCGAACGGGCGGCGGGTGTTCGACAACATCGTCACCGTCGAGCTGCAGGCGGTCGCCGGGGCGACGTATCCGCTCGTCGATTCGACGTACGTGCCGGACGGCGCGGCGACGTTGATCAACGACGGCGTGCTGCCGCCGGGCAACGTCAGCTACCTCGACGTGTTCCCGTACCTCGACCACCCGGTCAGCGGGTACGACGTCCAGCCGCTGTCGGTGTGATGGGCATGTCGATGCACACCCACGCCGACGGCACCCGTCATCACGATCACGACACGCATGGCGGGCACGACGCACCGGTGGTTCGCAATGCGGTGAGTCACACGGTGCACCATGTCGTGCGGGGTGGTCCGCCGGTGCTCGACATCGGCGGCGACATCGGGGCGATGGTGGTGCTGATGGACCCGGCGACCGCCGGGACCGAGCTCCACCTGCGCTCCGAGCACGAGCCGCCGGTCGCCGTGCACACCGGCGTGTGGACCCGGCCGCACGGCACGGCCATGGTCACCGCGGCCGTGTTCGCCGAGCTGGTGGCCGGCCACTACTGGGTGCTCGACCCCGACGGCCACGACGTGCGTCAAGTCGTGATCGCCGGGGGCGAGCTCACTCAGATCGACCTCCGGCCGGCGGACGCGACGCTGATCGGTTGAATGCCTGTCGGCTTCGACGATCCGGGACGGGTGCACCTTTCGGCCCCCACCCGTCCCGGGTCGCCGAGTGTCCGGGCGATCCCCCGTTGCCGCGTGACCGCGGCGGTACGGTCGGCGATGCGTGAACCACCTCTCGACCATCCGCCGTGTCGGTGTCGTCGCGATCGCACTGGTGGCGATGTCGCTCGTGGCCGGGTGCAGCGACGACGACGGGCTGACCCTGAACGAGGCGGCCGAGGTCGACAACGATGCCGCCGCGGTCACCGGCCTGCACGGCGCGGCAGACGTGTCGTTCGGTGGTGTGACGGCGTCGATCAGCGACGTGACGTGCACCAACGAGAGTCGTCTCGTCGTGTCGCCGATCGTCAGCGCCACGTTCACACTGACCATCGACGGTGACCCGTCGGCCGGCGCCTGGAACATCGCGGTCACCGAGCCCGGCGACCCGGACGTGGTGTGGACCGCGGTGGAGCCGACGGTCGATCTCGAGGGCGACACGCTCGCCGGCAGCGCCCGGATGCAAAGGGCCGACGACCCCTCGGTCACCGCCGCGCTCGCCTTCGTCGTCGACTGCTGACCCCGTTCTCGGTTCGCGCCGTCCCCGGATACGGAAGGCTCCGCGTCGGGTCGTGCGAGGCCGGGAGGCGTACCGTGAACACGGCGCCCGGATGCGCGTCACCGACGGTGATCGTGCCGCCGTGGCGTTCGGCGATGTCGCGGGCGATCGCCAGCCCGAGCCCGAACCCTCCGCCGCTCGCCGTGCGCGCCGCGTCGAGTCGCGTGAACCGCTCGAACACCACGTCGCGCTGATCGACCGGTATACCGGGGCCGTCGTCGGCGACGGTCAACACGACGTCGTCGTCGCGTTCGTGGAGGTCGATCCGTACCGCCGTCGTCGCGTGCCGGACGGCGTTGTCGAGGAGGTTGCGCACCATGCGCGTGAGTTGGTGCACGTCGCCGATCACCTGACCGGCCGACACCGCAGACGTGTCGACACGGACCCGTGCGTCGGCGCGGATCGTCGCCGCCTCCATCATGACCACGTCGTCGATGTCGACCGGCTCGCGCCGCTCGTCGCCGGTAGAGGCCGCGTCGGATCGGGCGAGGTGCAACAGGTCGTCGACGAGTCGCTCCATCCCCGCCGTGTCATCGAGCACGTCGCGAGCGGTCTCGCGGAAGTCGACGCCGGAGGGGTGGGCGAGGTCGACCTCGAGGCGGGTCCTGATCCGTGTCAGCGGGCTGCGCAGCTCGTGGGATGCATCGGCGACGAATCGTTGTTGCTTGCGGGCGGCGGCCTCGACCGGGCGCAGGGTCCGACCGACGAGCCACCACGTCAGGCCACCGAGCAGGGCGACGAGCGCGGGAAACGTGACGATCAGCGCCCCGGCCAGCACCCGCGTGCTGTCGGTGACGTCGTCGATGTTCTCGGCGACGTGGAGCACGGCGGGCTGGCCGTCGAGCTCGATCCGGCGGCTGAACAGCCGGAAGTCGTCGTCCTCGATGGACGGGAACTCGACGGTTCGCGCCGTCTGGCGGCCACGGGGCGGTGGCGCCACCGCCGGTCCACCGGCGACGTTGGTGGTCGCAGCCAGCACCTGGCCGTCGAGCGTGACGAGCTGCGCGAAGCGGTCCTCCAGGTTCGTGCCGGCGAGCACCTCGGGTACCCCGGGCGCCGTGTCGTCGAGCGAGGCGTCGGCCAGTGCGAGCTCGATCTCGTCGGCGCGCTGCTCGAGGGTGGAGTCGATGTTCTCGATCAGCTGGCGGCGCTGCACGGCGACCAGTGCGATCCCCGCCACGATCAGCACGACGGCGAGCGTGCTCGTCGCAACCGCCGTGAGCCGCCAGCGCAGCGACCGCAGCCCGGTTGGTCGTCGGGTCACGGCTGACCGGCGTCGTCGACGATGCGGTACCCGGCGCCGCGCACCGTCTCGATCGAACGGCGACCGAACGGATCGTCGATGCGGCTGCGCAGCCTGCGCACGTACACCTCGACGATGTTGGGATCGCCGTCGAAATCCTGCTCCCAGACCCCGGTGAGGATCTCGTCCTTGGAGACCACCTGCCCCGACCGCCTGACGAGGAACTCGAGCACCTGGTACTGGCGGGTCGTGAGCTCGATCGGGTGCCCAGCCCGCGACACACGCCGGGCGGCCGGATCGATGCGGAGGTCACCGACGTCCACCGGGGCCGGCGGGCGGCCGGCAGTGCGACGCACCAGCGCCCGGATGCGGGCGACGAGCACCGCGAACGAGAACGGCTTCGAGAGGTAGTCGTCGGCGCCGGTGTCGAGCGCCTCCGCCTGATCGAGGTCGCCGTGCTTGGCGGTGAGCATCAGGATCGGCGTCCAGTTGCCGCGTGCGCGCAGGTCGGCGCAGACCTGGAAGCCGTTGCGTCCGGGCAGCATGAGGTCGAGCACGATCAGGTCGTAGGCGCTCTCCGTCGCCATCCACAGCCCGTCGAGGCCGTCGCTGGCGACGTCGCACGTGAAGCCCTCGGCCAGCAGACCGCGCCGCAAGGATGCCGTGAGGCTCTCGTCGTCGTCGACCAGCAGCAGCTTCATGCACCAAGGCTCGCGCGCCCGGCTGACTGCCCGCTGAACGGCTGGTGGCGCCGTTCAGGCTGCCGTCAGCGGCGTGGGCGCACACTGGCGACATACCCCTCGAGAACCATCAGGAGGATCGATGAAGCGCAAGACGATGATCGCCGCCGGAGCCGTTGCGGTGGCCACCCTCGGTGTCGCCGCGACCGGCATCACCATGGCCACCGCCGGCAACGACGACACCGACACCCCGATCACTGGCGACGCCCTGCAGCGCGCCACCGCGGCCGCGCTCGCCCACACCGGCGAGGGCCGCGTGACCGAGACCGAGGTCGGCGACGAGGAGAGCCTGTATGAGGTCGAGGTGACGCTCGACGACGGCAGCCAGGTCGACGTGCAGCTCGACGAGCAGTTCCAGGTCGTCGGATCCGAGGCCGACGACGACAGCGGCGCCGACGACGACGGCCCGAACGACGACTGATCCACCAACCGACCGATCACCAGACGACATGAGCGCCGCCCGACCCCCTGCCATCGCCGCGATCGTGGCGGCGCTCATCCTCGCCGCGTGCGGCGATGACACCCCGGCGGCCGAGAACGCGGCCGTCGAGTCGACGGCTGCCGACGAAGTGGCACAGCCTGTGATC
>DASUEW010000194.1:0-2298 GCA_036274875.1 Ilumatobacteraceae bacterium | reverse complement strand
GTTCAGCACCTCCGGCGACGCCCAGATCGGCTTCTGGTTCTTCAAGAACGAGGTTTCTTGTGAGCCCGGCACCGGGGACACCCCGTTCAGTGGCTCTCACACCGTCGGCGACATCCTGCTGCTGTCCGACTTCACGAACGGCGGCAACGTCTCCAATATCCGAGCCTACGAATGGGTCGGCTCCGGCGGCGACACGAACGGGACCCTGAACTTCCTGGCCAGCGCGGACGACTGCGACGATCCCATTCCGTCCAACGATCCGCTCTGCGCCAACGTCAACCCGGTTGGCGGAGAGGCGACAGGCGGCTGGAGCTACACAGCCAAGAGCAACCTGGTCGGGCCGCCGCATGGTGTTCCCGCCGGTACCTTCCCCAAGGGCGCCTTCTACGAGGGTGGCATCGACCTGACGCACTTCTTCGGCGGTGACGTCGAGTGCTTCTCGACGTTCCTCGCCGAGACCCGCCAGTCGCAGAGCGTCGACTCCGTCCTCGAGGACTTCGCCCTCGGCAACCTCAGCACATGCAAGCCGGACCTCAGCCTCGAGAAGACCCCGGACAGCGGGACCTACTTCGTCGGGCAGAGCTTCGACTGGACGATCGTCGTCACCAACAACGGCGACGGCGACGCGACCGACGCGGTCGTGACCGACACGATCGCCGACGGCCTGACGATCAACAGCGCCACGACCCCTGACGGCACCTGCGACGTGACGGGCCAGGACGTGGAATGCACCGTCGACGTGGCCAAGGAGGGCGGCACCGCGACGATCACCATCAACGTGACGGTGACGTCAGACGCTGTCGATGAAGGGGAATGCACCCCGGTCGACAACGAGGCGACCGTCACCGGCGACGAGGACACCTCCGACAACACCGACACCGGCCAGGTCACGGCCTGCGCCCTCAGCGTCGAGAAGGACGCCACCACGACATACGACCGTGACTTCGACTGGTCGATCGTGAAGTCGGTCGATCCCGAGACCGCCGACCTGTTCGACGGCCAGACCGCCGACTTCGACTACACGATCGACGTCACGAAGTCCGACCCGATCGACTCGAACTTCGCCGTGAGCGGCGACATCACGATCACCAACCCCGCCGACATCGCGGCCGACATCAGCGACATCACCGACACCATCAGCGGTGGCTTCGGCGAGGTCGCCGTCGACTGCGGCGGCGCGACCTCGGTCCCGGCCAACGACAGCCTGGTCTGCTCGTACAGCACCGCGCTGCCCAACAACGACGACCGGACGAACTCCGTCGATGTCGTCGCGTACGGGACCACGTACAACGCGACGGCCGGCATCACCTGGGGCGACCCGACGAACGTAACCGACAACTCGGACAGCGTCGACGACACGATCAACGACGGTGACTTCGGGCCGTTCGAGACGTCCGACAGCCATGACTACACCGAGACCTACGACTGCTCCGGCGTCGAGTACGCGGACGGCGTGGGTACCAAGGAGATCCCGAACACCGCGACGCTCGTCGACGACGGTGACTCCAGCGATGCGCTGGTGACCATCACGTGCTACCAGCTCGCCGTTGAGAAGACCGCCGCGACGAGCTTCAATCAAGACTACGACTGGGAGATCGAGAAGTCCGCTGCGGACGAGTCGGTCCTCCTCGCCGAAGGCCAGTCGTACTTCGAGGACTACACCGTCACGGTGACCCCGAGCCCAGCGCAGGACTCGGACTTTGCCGTCAGCGGCACGATCACGATCACCAATCCGGCCCCGATGGCCGCCGACATCACCTCGATCGTCGACACGATCAGCGGTGGCGTGGGGGTCGTGGCGGTCGATTGCGGCGGCGCCACCTCGGTGCCGGCCAACGACAGCCTCGAGTGCACCTACAGCTCGGACCTGCCGGACGCAACCGCGCTGACGAATGACGTCGACGTGACCGCCTACGGCGTCGTCTACGAGGCGTCCGCCAACATCACGTTCGGCGACCCGGACAACATCACCGACGAGTGCGTCGACGTCAACGACACCCTCGGCGGCTTCCTCGGCACGGTGTGCGTCGGCGATCCGGCCGGCGACTTCACGATGGAATACTCGTTCGACATCGGCCAGGTGCTGTGCGGCGAGTACGACATCCCCAACACCGCCGACTTCCTGACCAATGACAACGCCGAAACGGGCGAGGCTTCGGACTCCGTCCATGTCTCGATCCCGTGCCCGACCGGGTGCACGCTCACCCAGGGCTACTGGAAGACCCATAGCCAGTTCGGACCGGCGCCTGAAGACGAGGCATGGCTCCTCCTGCCCGACATGGATGGCGACGGGACCCC
>DASUEW010000193.1:0-5211 GCA_036274875.1 Ilumatobacteraceae bacterium | reverse complement strand
CCCCGCCTCCCGGGTGAGCAGGTCGTAGGCGCGACCGCAGATCTCGACCTTGCGCTGGGCCGTCTCGGCCTGGCCCTGCTCGTCGAACGCCATCACGACGACCGCCGCGCCGTGGGCGCGCACGACCTTGGCCTGGCGGATGAAGGCCTCCTCACCCTCTTTCATCGAGATCGAGTTGACGACCGCCTTGCCCTGGATGCACTTCAGGCCGGCCTCGATCACCGAGAACTTCGACGAATCGACCATGATCGGCACGCGCGAGATGTCGGGCTCGGCCGCGATCAGGTTGAGGAACGTCGTCATCGCCGCCTCGGAGTCGAGCAACCCCTCGTCCATGTTGACGTCGATGATCTGCGCCCCGTTCTCGACCTGGTCGCGCGCGACCTGCAGGGCTGCGTTGTAGTCGCCGGCAGTCACCAGCTTGCGGAAGCGGGCGGATCCGGTGACGTTGGTGCGCTCGCCGACGTTCACGAACGGGATCTCGCTCGTGAGCGTGAACGCCTCGAGCCCCGACAGGTGCAGCCGCTGGTCGTGCTCGGGGACGCGGCGCGGTGCCTTTCCGGCGACGGCCTCGGCGATGGCCCGGATGTGCTCGGGCGTGGTTCCGCAGCACCCACCGGTGATGTTGACCAGCCCTGCCTCGGCGAACTCTCCGAGCTGCGCTGCCATGAACTCCGGCGTCTCGTCGTAGTAGCCGAACTCGTTGGGAAGACCGGCGTTCGGGTAGGCGCACACGAGTGTGTCGGCATAGCGACCCACGTCGGCGACGTGGGCCCGCATCTCGGCGGCACCGAGCGCGCAGTTGAAGCCGATCGAGAACGGCGCGGCGTGGCGCACCGAGTGCCAGAACGCGGCCGGCGTCTGCCCGGTGAGCAGGCGCCCGGACCGATCGGTGATCGTGCCCGAGATCATGATCGGTACTGCCGTTCCGCGCTTCGCCGTGAGCTCGGAGATGGCGTGGATCGCGGCCTTGGCGTTGAGGGTGTCGAAGATCGTCTCGATCAGCAGCACGTCGACCGCTCCGTCGAGCAACCCGCGGACCTGTTCGGTGTACGCCGCGCTCAGCTCGTCGAACGTGACTGCCCGGAACCCCGGATCCGACACGTCGGGCGAGATCGACGCGGTGCGGTTCGTCGGTCCGACCGCGCCAGCGACGAAGCGCCGCCGACCGTCTTCGCGTTCGGCCATCAAGGCGGCCTCGCGGGCGATCGCCGCGCCCGCACGGTTCAGGTCGTAGGCAAGCTCGCCCATGCCGTAGTCGGCCTGCGCGATCGCGGTCGACGAGAACGTGTTCGTCGAGACGATGTCGGCACCGGCTCTGAAATAGGCGTAGTGGATGCTGCGGATCGCGTCCGGTTGGGTGATGTTGAGCAGGTCGTTGTTGCCGTGGACGGCGCGGTTCCACGCGTCGAACTGGGCGCCGCGGTAGGCGTCCTCGTCGAACCCGAGGCTCTGGATCATGGTTCCCATCGCACCGTCGAGGACCAGGATCCGCTCGGACGCAGCCTGACGCAGCACATTGATGCTCATGCTGATACCGCCTCGGGCGTGAGCGCGGACTCGTTGTCGACGGCCCGCACGGTGACGGCCTCGGCAACGGGGTGGACGTCGAGCAGACGGCAGACCGAGTAGACGAGGTCGGCTCGATTCATCGTGTAGAAGTGCAGATCGGTCACACCCGCGTCGGCCAATCCGAGGACCTGCTCGGCGAGAACGTTGGCGGCGACCAGCCCGCGGGTGTGGGCATCGTGCGCGAGCCCCGCGAACCGGTCCGCGAGCCGGGCCGGAATCGACGTGCCGCACTTGGCGGCGAAGCCGGCCGTCTGCTCGAAGTTCTGCACCGGCATGACTCCCGGCACGATCGGGATCTCGATGCCGCGTGCCCGGACGCGATCGACGTAGCGGAAGTAGTGGTCGTTGTCGAAGAAGAACTGTGTGATCGCCCGGGTCGCGCCGGCGTCGACCTTGGCCGCCAGCATGTCGAGATCGGCGTCGACGGTCGGGCTCTCGGGGTGCTTCTCGGGGTACGCCGACACCGAGATCTCGGCGTCGTACAGGTTCTTGATGCCCGCGACGAGGTCGGCGGCGTTGCGGTAGCCGTCGGGATGCGGTTCGTACCGGTTGCCGACGCCACCTGCCGGATCGCCGCGCAAGGCGACGATGTGCCGCACGCCCGCCTCCCAGTAGCGCCGGATCACGTGGTCGACCGTCGCCCGGGGCTGACCGACGCATGTGACGTGGGCTGCGGTCGTCAGCGTGGTATCGCCGACGAGGCGCTCGACGGTTGCGTGGCTGCGCTCGGCGTCGGAGCCGTTGGCACCGTACGTGACCGACACGAAGTTCGGCCGCAGCGGCGCGAGTTGGCCGATCGACTGCCACAACGCGGCTGCGCCATCTGGTGTCTTGGGCGGGAAGATCTCGAACGAGACACGCATCATGCAACCGCTTCCTGATAGGTGAGCTCGTCAGCGGCCTCGAGGCGCCGGTCACGGCCGACCCAGAGCGAGATCGCGATCTTGGCCGTGGAATCGGCCTCCGGCGTGAGGCTCTCAGTGGTGATCAGGTCGAGCCCTGCCGTATCCATCCACTGGCGGATCGTCTCGTTCGCGAACCCGAGCCGGCGGTGGGCGTGATCGATGCGCAGGAACTCCTGGTCGTGGGGAGCGAAGTCGACGACGACGAGCCGGCCGCGGGGGCGCAGGACGCTGGCGGCCTCGCGTATGGCGCCCGCCGCGTCGTCGAGGAGGTGCAGCACCTGATGGATGACGACGACGTCGAACGTGTTCCGGGGGAGGCCCAGCGAGTACAGGTCGCCCTGGCGCACCCGGCAATGCCGGAGACCGGCGCGATCGAGGTTGGCGCGGGCGATGGCGAGCATCTCGAGCGACTGGTCGAAGCCGAGCCCGCGCTCGATCCGCGGCCCGAGCAGCTCGAGCATCCGGCCCGTGCCGGTTCCGAGATCGAGGACCGAGCGGTACGGCTGGCCCGACAGGGCGGTGATGATCGACTGCTCGATCCGGCGGTCGGCCACGTGCAGACGCCGAATCCGGTCCCAGTCGGCAGCGTGGCGGGCGAAGTACTCCTGCGCCGATTTGGCACGATCGGCGCGTACGGCGCTCAGACGCAGGCGGTCGTGGGCGATCGTCGGATCGGTCGAGTCGAGCTCGGCGAGCGCGCCGCGAATGACGCGTGCGCCGGGGCCGGTGTCGGCGAGGCGGAAGAACGCCCATGAGCCCTCGGGGGAGCGGGCCACGAGGCCGGCCTCGGTGAGCAGCTTGAGGTGGCGCGACACCCGTGGTTGCGACTGGCGCAGGATCTCGGTGAGGTCGGACACGGTGAGCTCGGTCTCGGCCAGCAACGCCAGGATCCGCAGTCGAGTCGTCTCCCCGGCCGCCTTGAAGGCGTGGTACAGCGTGTCGAACGGCAGATCCGGGGCCGGCTCGGCGATGGGCGTGTCATGACGCTGCCATATGGGCATAAACATATGTTTATATGGAAATGAGAAGAAGCACAACACAATTCCCGAACTGTCTGCGTCAGATGAGGCCACGGGCCGTCTGAAGCAGACAGTTCCGACCTCTCGCCGCGTCGTGAACCCGTCGTTCAGACCCGGACCGGTCAGTAGTTACGTCACGTGCGTTCTGACCAAGGCGCGCAGCAGATCGATGCTCTCGCCTTTGGTGGCACTCGTCCAGACGATGTCGTCGGGGTCGAGGCGGCATCCGGCCGCCAGCTCGTGGCGGCGGGTCGATCGCTTCGACGACTTGACCTTGTCGAGCTTGGTGGCGACAACGGTGTGTGGCACGGTGTTGGCCCGCAGCCAGTCGAGCATCTGCTCGTCGAGCGGCGTGGGACCGATCGCACCGTCGACCAGCACGAACACCTGCACCAGCGGCTCGCGTTCGAGCAGGTAGCCCTCGATCATCTCCGGCCAGTCCTTGCGGATCCGGTCAGGAACCTTGGCGTAGCCGTAGCCCGGCAGGTCGACGAGCGTGCCGCCGCCTTCCAGCTCGAACATGTTGATCAGCTGGGTGCGGCCGGGCGTGTTGCTGACCCGCGCCAGTTGCTTGGTGTTGGCCATGGCGTTGATGAGCGCCGACTTGCCGACGTTCGACCGGCCGACGAACGCGACCTCGGCGGTCGAGCCGGGGAGCTGCGCCACCCGCGTCGCCGAGGTCACGAACCGCAGCCGCAGCGGCCGGGTGTCCATCAGCTGGCGATGAGCGAACCGAGCGCCCAGACTGCCGCGACGAATCCGACCAACGCCATCACCACGCTGCGCCCCACGGGTGCTCGAGACAGGTTCCCCGCCTCACGTTGCACGTCGGGCGGCCGCACCAGGGCCGCCACGTTCCCGACGAACAGGGCGCCGCCGAGCGCGAGCACCAGCCAGGCCAACAGATCCTCTCCGAGGAACATCCCGTCATGATGGCGCGCGAGACTGGGGACATGGGATTCCACCACGTCGCGCTCGCGACCCGTGACACCGACGCCACCCACCGCTTCTACACCGAGGTGATGGGTTTCGAGCTCGTGAAGGTGGTGACGGCCGCCAATCCGGGCGACCACGGCGGCTACTCGAAGCACTTCTTCTACGACACCAGCGGTGTGGTGGGCGGTTCGGCCGACCAGGGCATGATCGCGTTCTGGGAGATCCACGACGCCGAGATCGGCGACGACTTCCCGGTCGACATCAACGCGTCCGCCGGCCTGCCGTGGTGGGTCAACCACATCGCGTTCGACGCGCCCACCCGGGAGGCGCTCGACGAGCATCGGGAGCGCTGGCAACGCCATGGCCACAAGGTGCTCGAGGTCGACCACGAGTTCTGCGTCAGCATCTACATCCGCGATCCGTCCAACAACATGGTCGAGTTCTGCCACACGACCCGGCCGTTCACGCCGGAGGAGAAGGCCCGGGCGTTCGAATTGCTCGCCGATCCACATCCGCCGCTCGAGAACAACGCCCGTATCCGCGTGCACGAGCCGATCGGTGCCGACGTGCCCGAACCGGTCGCCGGGAGCTGACCCCGTCCGCCCGGCGTCAGACGAGGCGGCCAAGTCGAATCGGCTCAGACAATCGGCCTCGACAAGCGGCTAGACAAGACGAATGGTTACGCCGCCGAGCTCTATCGTCTCGCCGGCACGATCGCGGTCGGTCGCGACGAGGTCGAGCCCGTCGATCCCCTCGCCCCGATCAGTGGCTGGAACGAA